>JAJZDJ010000056.1 GCA_021828685.1 Actinomycetes bacterium
CTCCGGGGTGCCCTCGACGATTTGCTCCACTACGAATGTTTCGCCGGCCGGCTCGGGCGCAACCCGGGCGCATTCGACGACCTTCTCGAACCATTTCTTTGAGAGGAAGGCCAACATTTGCTCCCCAGGCTGCGAGGAGCGGGAGTCGGGGTGGTCTGGCTTTTTTTCCGTCATCTCGACACCATCATCGGCCTGCGAGGATCGCAGATCCAGTCACATGACGACAGAAGCAAGGTACCTGTTCGACGCTCGTCCTCCGGCCCAGCCGAGCGCGAGCTCGACCACGAGCCGGCCGGTGGCAGCGGAGTCAGGAAGAGCGAAGGACGGTTTCGCGATGAGCACGCACGAGTCGGCCGGAACGTCGCCCTCGAAACGCCAGTGCCGCTCACCACCCGGGTAGCGGATCACCGCCTCTACAGTGGCCCGTTCGACGGGCCGGCGCATGTCGTTGACAGCGTGCACGCTGAGAGACACCCGATCCCCGGGGCTGTAGGTCGCTGAAAGCCGGTCTGCGCAGACGATCAGCGGCGCGCAAGCCGCACGGACCGCCCGGTAAGCACTTTTGGGAAGGCGGTTGTGGTCGAACAGCGAAAACGAAACGGCTGGCTGCGCGTCGGCGAGCATCGATACACAGAACCCACCTGACGGGCGGTACTTGAGGCGGCGAAGTGTCTCTATCTGATAGCGGAGCAGGTTTGCCTGCAGCCGCTGGCTTGCCGCCCTCCACTCGTCGAAGGTCGCGAAATGCGACGGCGGCAGCCTTTCTTGGAAGGTCTGCGTGTCCATCCCGAAGTGCGCTGCGAGTCCATCCCAGTCGAGGTCCGGCCAGCTGCGAGGGTTCATGAAGTCGGCGGAGTCGGGGACGGACTGTGCCCCGAACGCTCCGACGAACCGGCCGGCGATCGGCAGCCGGGAGATCAGACTGGCCAGACCGGCCGCGTCGCCGTAGGACCAGCCGAAGAACAGGTGACTGTCGGTCGCCCCGCCCGGATGAGGAAGCGCGCCGGAGCGGCTTATCACGGCGCGGGTGCCGTCCTCGGATTCCAAGGCTCGCCGCAAAGTGCGGTCCAAAAGGGCCGCATCCCAGTCCGGTCGGACCGAGGTGGCGGCGACGCGAAGCGGTGTTTGCCGTCTCTGGAAGTCCGATGGCGCCGAGTCGACCCGAAAAGCTTCGTTGTGGGCACACCAAGCGACGATGCTCGGGTGATGGCCGAGAATACGCACCGCTCGTCGGGCCTCCAACGCGGCCCGGCGGCGGATCGCGGCGTAGCCCCATTTCAACGGCAGGTCCTGCCAGATGAGCATGCCCAAGCGGTCCGCTTCGGCGTAGAACTCGGGGCGAGCGATGTGACCGTCCAGACGCATCAAGTCGAAACCGGCCTCCGATGCCAATCTCACGTCGCGGACCACCTCGGCTGGAGTTGCGGTGGCGATATCCCGCCTTGTCGGGGCGCAGTTGACGCCCTTTAAGTACATCCGCTCTCCGTTGAGCGTTGTGACGAAGCTGCGCAGGCGCGTCTGTCTCAGACCTGTGACGACCTGACGTCGATCGCTCACGGAGGAGCTGTCGGCTGGCGGGGAGTGGTCGGGTGGAGTCGGGCCGTCGAGCGGAGGGATGCCGTCTGTAACTGCGGCGTCCACCTCGACACCGTAAAGGGGTTGGTTGCCTAGCGCCTTTGGCCACCATAAGTCCGGGGACTCCACCGCTACCGTCCATCGGAGGCGATTCATCCCGGCGGAGAGGTTGTGCTCGGAGTGCCTCAACGCTGCGCCTGCTGGCGTGGCAGCGCTTAGCGGACCCGAATCGGCCGATTGTTCGCGAGCTGTGGGCAGAGGAGGAAGGACTGCCCTGGCCACCTGCGTCCGCAACGTAGCCCGAAGCGGAGTAACGCTGTCGACTTCCACTTCCAAGTCGAGGGTCGCACGATCCGAGTTCGCCTCCTGACAGAGCACCTTCAACGACACGATCCGCAGCGGGCCAGTCTCGTCTATGTGGACGCGTCCCCATATGCCCCCTGGATTCCATGCAGGATCGATATATGGCGAATGCTGGAAGACTCCGGTGACGTTCCGCTTCGCTGTCCAGTCAGTCGGAGGCGCACAACTTACTTCCAGCGCCAGGAGATGCTCGTCGCCGTTGGCTAGCAGTTGGCTGATCTCGAATGAATGCGGGTAAAAGTAGCCTTCTGTGTCTCCGAGGTACTGGCCGTCCATCCACACGCTCCCCTGGTAGAACAACCCGTCGAAGACGAGGAAGCAGCGCCGTGACGGGCCAGGGGAGCGCGTGGCGAAACGCTTCCGGTACAGCACGGGCCCGTCCGAATCACCGAGGGTCGGGACGGATCGCCAGTGGCCGGGGACCACGGCGGGCTCCCACCCGCTGTCATCGAAGCTTTCGTCAGTGAAGGACCGGCGCAGGTCCTCAGTAGACGCAGCGACGCGCCATGGTCCGCTCAGGTCCATATCTCGGACAAGCTAGCCCCTCCCAAAAATATCTCGCGCATCCCTTGACAATCCGACGTCGTCCGCTACTGTGTATACACAGTATCTAGTAGATATTGCGTTCATTCGCTCGTCTGGGTCAGTCGGGGTTGTCCGGGGCGCGAGTGACGTAGCTGTGTCAACTTCAGCTCACAGGGAGGGTTACTCGGAATCATGAAGATAAAAACGAAGCTGCACGTCACGCTTGTGACAGGGGCAGTACTCGCCGCTGCCTGCGGTAGCTCTTCGAAGACAACCACCGCTACGACTGTGGCGTCTTCTGCCACCTCGGCAGCGGCCGGTGCGGCTGCCGGCCCGGCACCAGCGGCTATCACCGTAGGTACCCTTTACGCGGGGACCGGCAGCTTCGCCGTCTCGTCGCTTCCCGAATACGAGGGAATCAAGTTCTGGGTCCATGAAGTCGATGCGTCCGGGGGTGCCTACGTCAAGGCGTACAACAAGAAGATTCCTATCAAGCTCGTGTCCTACAACGACCAAAGCTCCACGTCGACAGCCGGGACTCTCTACACGCAGCTGATAACACAGAACCACGTCAACATACTGATGTCCGACTTTGGTTCTGTACTTACAGCACCCGCCGTCACTATCGCCAAAGAGAACAAGCAGCTGCTCTTCGATGTCAGCGGCACCGGAACCACGTTCTTCCAGGCTTCGAACAACGATCCCTACATCGTCTTGACGTCACTTCCGGTCTCGTCGATCTGGCCCCAACCAGCGGTCGCCTTCATGAAGTCGGTCGGGATCAAGAACGTCGCCATCATCTACGGTGCAAACGACTTCGACCAGGCACAAGCGAACACCTACAAGCAGGGACTCGCAGCGGAAGGCATCAACGTTAGCTTCTTCCAGTCAGTTCCTACCGCCACAACCTCATATACGACGCTGATCCAAGAGGTAGCCGCCAAGAAGCCGGACGCCTTCTTGGAGCTCGGCTATGAAGCCAACGACATAGCCTTCCTCAAGCAACTGCACTCGTCAGGTACAAAATTTCCCTACGTGTTCACCGTGTTCCCTGGGCAAAACCACAGTCAAGTGGAAGCTGCAGTGGGCGCATCGGGACTCGCCTACACATACACTTACGGTGCTCCTCCAGCGTTGGTGCATAACAGCCCCAGCGTGGGTCTAGGCTTGTCCAGCTTCACTACGGCATTCGAATCCTATGCGAGCAAGACGCACATAAACTTCGAGGACATCGCCGGCTACAACGCGGGGCTCGTCGTGCAGCAGGCTCTCGCTAACGCAGCATCGTTGTCACAGACCGACCTTCGAGCTGGAGTCCTTTCCCAGTCGGGTAAGTTCTCGACGCTGATAGGTCCCTTCAGCATGAACGCCCAAGGTGCGCAAACCGGATTTCCGCTACCGGTAGCGCAGCTCTTGCCCGCCAGCTCGGGAAGCGCTACGAAGGTTACAATCGTCTGGCCTAAGAGCAAGGCGACTGGGACAGCTGTCTACCCAGCACCGTAAGTCCAGCATTGACTGAGGACCCCTCGTCGACGCCGTGCGCCGACCGCAAAGCGATTATTGCACCGCCGGGCGACCGCCGCCGGCTCGACGAGGATCCACGGAGTGGACGGAACATCGAAAGCAGGCGCTGTGACTAAGGGGAAGGGAGAGGCGGTTAGTGCTACTTGAGTTCGCATTGATCGGCGGTGTGCTTACCGGTATGTACTACGGGTTTCTGGCGGTTGGATTGAACCTGGTCTTCGGCGTCCTTCGCTTCGTCAACCTCGCCCACGGCTCTGTCGTCGTCCTCGGGTCGTACCTGACCTGGGAGCTTTCAAACACCTGGCATTTGAACCCGCTTCTTGCCGGCCTTATCGCATTCCCGCCGTCGCTGGTCTTGGGCGCGGTGATCTTCTACGCCGTGACACCTAGATTGTCGCGCTCCGCGGATCCCGAAATGCTCTCGCTCATCCTGTTCTTCGGGATCGCACAGGCTATCGAAGCGATCACAACCATCGTGTTCACCTCGAATCGTCGAGCCCTTCCCGGGTCGACCCTCGGCGCCTCCTCGGTAAGCATCCTCGGGCAAAGATACCCCTTCTACTGGGTACTCGGAGCCGCGATAGCAGTCCCGGTGTTCGGCGCAATCTACATCTACCTGTACCGCACCAGGCTCGGCTTGGCAACGCGTGCGGTGATGAGCTCACCTGATGACGCCGCTTCAGTAGGAATAGACGTGAAGAGGGTGTCAGCAATCTGCCTGGGAGTTGGACTATTTCTCGCAGCATCAGCCGGGTCACTCTCGATCTTCATCCGGGGCGGTACAGACCCAGCTCAGGGGATCGCAGTGACCACCTTCGCTTTCACAGTGATCGTCATCGGGGGCCTTGGCAATCCGATCAGCTCCATCGCCGGCGGGGTCGTTCTCGGATGCGCATACAACCTCGCCCAAGCGTATGCGCCCTCTTGGTCAGGGGTCATCCCGTATGGGCTCCTCCTTGCGGTGATGCTGATACGACCAAGTGGACTATTCGGGAGCCAAGTCCGTGTTGCGTGACGACGAGACTCTGGTAGGCGAGATCCCCGGAACAGCGTCGAAGGATCGCGTGACGCAGCTGTTCAGGAATCGGTCTTTCGTGGGCGACGCCGCGGTTGCATTGGTCCTCATCGGAGTTTTTGCGTTCGGTCGTAGCTTTGAAGCAAATACGCTTCTACTTGTAAACTTGATGGTCTACATGATCCTCGCACAGGGGATCAACGTGAGTTACGGCTTCACTGGCTACCTTCCGTTTGGTTTCGTAGGATTCTTCGGTGCCGGCGCTTACGGCATGGCCGTCAGCACGTCGAAGTTCCATGTGGGAGCCTATCCAGGTCTCGTGGCGGGCGTGGTGGTGTCAGTGGTGGTGGCGTTAATACTGTCACCGCTCTTGCGCTTGCGCGGATCGTACTTTGCAATCGCTAGTCTCGCAGCGGCGGAAGCCCTCGTCCTGCTCGTGTCCAATCCTTCTGCACAGGGGATTACCAACGGAGCGTACGGGGCGAACTTGTCATCTGTGTTCAACCCTGGCGCAAGCTACGTGAGCACGGTCGTCGCCTTGGGGTTGGTGACGGCTGCCGTCGTGTGGCTCAAGCATTCACCTTTCGGTCTGGCGCTTCGAGCGATCAAGGCGGACCGCTCGTCGGCTGCCATGTCGGGAATCAACGTAGTAAGGGTCCGGACTTTTGCATGGGTCATCTCTGCGGCGATGGCCGGTCTGGGTGGCGCGTGCTATGCGTGGGTCATCTCGGTGTTCTATCCCGGTGACGTCTTTAGCCTGACGACGTCGGTGTTTGCAATCATATTTGCGCTCTTCGGAGGTATCGGAACTGTTGTAGGTCCGATCGTCGGGACGGTGGTGCTGTACGGTATCTACAACGCGATTGGAATAACCGTGCCGCAATACTTCCAGTTGATCTATGGTCTCCTTATCGTGGTGATAGTCCTGTTCGTACCTCGGGGCCTTGCTTCACTCGGAGCTTCCGTGTTCGGACGTATGTCTCGATGATTCCCCAAGAGCAATCATCGACGGCTGTTGCCGCAGGACCGGCCTCGACCGCCGTACGACTGCTAGAAGTTCGGTCAGTCAGCGTAATGTTCGGTACTTTCATGGCATTGGACGACGTGAGCGTCAACCTTGATGGCGGACGGGCACTCGGTCTCGTCGGGCCGAACGGTTCGGGAAAGACGACTCTGATCAACGTCGTGACCGGCCTCGTGGCCGCTAAGCGCGGCAAAGTTCTATTCGACCGGGAGGACGTCAGCGGTCGGGCGCCGCACCGCCTCGCCCACCTAGGGATCAACCGGACCTTTCAGATCCCGAAGCCGTTCACGGGTCTCACGGTGCGCCAGAACGTGGAGGTTGCAGCCCGCTACGGTAAGGGTCGCCGGTCGGTCGAGGAAATTCTTGCTCTTACACGGCTCGACAGGGTCGGCTCGCGGTCGTCTGAGGAACTTACCGCCGCAGAGCAAAAGAAACTTGACCTCGCCAGAGCGCTTTCGACGGCGCCCCGGCTGCTATGCGTCGACGAGCTCGGAGCCGGACTTTCAGTGAGCGAACTGGACGAGGTTGCCCTAATGCTGCGAGATGTTTCGGAGCGCTGGGGTATCGCCCTCCTCGTCGTCGAGCACCTCATGGGATTCTTGGAGAGGGTGACCGAAGATGTGGTGGTGCTGAACGCCGGGCAGGTCATCTTCGAAGGTTCCCTGGTTGACGCGTTGCGCCAGCCGAACGTCATACAGGTGTTCCTCGGTGGCTGACGACCATGTTGCGAAAGCCGGCGCTGTGTCGGCTCTTCAACTCCGCCACGTCGAGGGGGGATACGCACGATTGCAGGTCCTTTGGGACATCGACTTTGAAGTTGCAGAAGGCACTTGTGTAGTGCTGCTCGGCGCGAACGGAGCCGGGAAGTCGACGACTCTCGCGACGATCATGGGTCTGATAGAGCTTCGAGGAGGGGAGATCGACTTCCTTGGCGAACCGCTAGGCGCTATGCGAACCGACCAACGGGTCGCCAGGGGAATCTCGTACATGACGGAGAAAGCGGTGTTCGCTGACATGTCAGTTCACGACAACCTTTGCCTGGGGGCCTACAGCTGCGGGAGGCGGGCCGCCAACGAAAGTATCGACGCTATCTACTCTGCATTCCCGGTCCTGGCGCAACGTCGAAGAGCACCGGCCGGGAGTCTCTCCGGTGGTCAAAGGAAGCTCGTTGGAGTGGCAAAAGCTCTCGCCGCCAGTCCGAAGCTGATCGTCATGGATGAGCCATCCTCGGGGCTGTCCCCGCTGGCGGTCAAAGAGGTCGTCGGGGCGTTGGCGAAAGTGAGGGCGGACCGGGGCGCGTCTATGCTTATAGCTGAGCAGAACGTCGCTTTCACAGAAATCGCCGACCAGGTGGTCGTCATCGAAGGTGGCAGGGTGGGCTTTGCCGGCACGGTGAGTGAACTTGAAGCCGACGATGCTCTTCGCAAAGCCTTCTTCGGTCTGGAGGGCTGATGGTGCCGATTAGTGCGGAAAGGGGGCAAAGAAGTTCCCCGCGCCGCGTGACACACCCGTAGCATGTAGCGATGCAGAGGCGACCGAGACCTGACGAGATCGTTGACATGATGCGCAGGGCGATCAGGGAAAGGTTGTTGCTCCCAGGTGAAGCACTCAACCAGGACGATCTGGCGCGCCGCTTCGGAGTCAGCAGGATTCCCCTTCGGGAGGCTTTGCGTACCTTGGTCGGCGAAGGCCTGGTGGTCATGCAGCCGGGGGCGGGCGCCATGGTAACGGAACTGCACGTCCAAGAGCTGGACGAATTGTTTGACCTCAGGTCCCAGCTCGAACCCTCGCTTACCGCCGCAGTGGTCGGACGCGTGAGCCCCGAGCAGCTGGATCAGCTGGATCGCCAGATTGAACAGTTGGACGCTCTGGACGGCTCGGATCCTGAGGGTTGGGCAGCGCAGCATTACAGTTTCCACCGTCGACTGCTCGAGATGTCAGGTCGACGCCACTCGCTGCGGCTATTGACTCAGGTGAACAACCTCTTGGAACCGTACAACAGGCTGTACTCGACGCTGGTCGGGCCTCAAGCCCATGCTTCGGGGGAGCACCGGCAGCTTGTGGCGACGATCCGCGATGGGGACCGCGAAGCTGTAGAGCGTCAAGTGGGCGAAAGCATCGCAAGGGCCCGGAAGAATCTGGAGACAGCCGTATCGTCATCTGTCGAGGCAAAAGATCCTCTGCCGGCTCTGCTCGTCGATCGCTAGCCGATGCCTCGGTCGTAACACGGACGCCTCCCCGTCTGGGGGATCGAGTCGACGACGGAGACATACTTCGCTCGGCAGTTCTAAACTCGGTTCGGTATGTCTTTTGTAGTCGGGGGAATCCTGGGTAGCGGTGGCATTCTCGCCCTTGGCGCCTGCGGTTTCAGCCTGCTCTACTGGCTGACGGGAGTGGCGAACCTTGCGCAGGGTAGCCTTGTTATCGTAGGGGCGCTGTCGTCGTGGGAACTTCAGTCGAAGCTTCATTTCCCGGTGTTGCTGGCCGGCGCGATCGCAGTCTGTGCGGGCTTCGCTCTCGGTTACCTTCTTTGGCGTTACATCATCGGACGCGCCGAGCTGAAACTGCCGTTGTTCCGCTTGATCGTCGGTTTTGCGTGTGGTCTCGGTCTTGCCAGCGGTCTCGCGCTGATAGTGACCTCAAACTTCGTATGGATCCCGACTAAGACAGGAACCGACCAGGTCGCTCTCGCCAGGATGGCCGTGCCACTTCCCGATGTCGTCGCTGGTCTGGTCGGTGTCGCAACAGCCTTGGCGATTTCTTGGACTATCCGCTCGACTCGGATCGGCCTTGTTCTTCGCGCGATATCCGATGACCACGACGCTGCAAGGCTCTTGGGAGTTCGCTCCGTGCGCCTCGTCTATCTTGTTGCAGGAATAGCGGGAGCTCTAGCAGCCCTAGGCGGCGTTTTTGCTGTCTGGAGAGGCGCAGTCGCGACCTCAGAGATCAACCGTTACACAATCGACGTGGCGGTGGCAGGAGTAGCCGGTCGGCTCGGTAGCCTTCGCGGGGCCGTCGCCGCCAGCTTTCTGCTCGCCGCGCTCTCCGCTGTAGTTGAGGAATGGTCGTCGCACCGGCTGATCGAATTGTGCGCGCTGGGATTGGTCCTCGCAGGGGTGTGGCTGCTTCCAACGCGGAAGGTAACTCCGTGAGCAGGCCAAGGACGGTGTCGCGTTTCGGGGCTCCCTCGTCAGTGTGGCGTCTCGTGTCGGCGGTTGCCCTTGCGCTCGGAGGAACGGCGGTTGTCGCCGCGAGCCCGTCAGAGTGGGGCACAGTTGGATTGGAAGTAGCCTTGGCGCAGTCGTGGAACCTGATAGGGGGCTATGGAGGTTACCCCAGCCTTGGCCAGGTCGCACCCTACGGAGTCGGGGCCTACGCTCTTGGCCTCTCCGTTGTCTACCTCCACCTCAATGTCTATTCGTCGTTAGCTTTGGCGGTTGCCGGGGGGGCAGTATTTTGCGCAGCGACCGGACTGCTGGCGCCGCGACGACGGGCCGTGAACTTCGCCGTGGTCACACTTGCTGTCGCCGCTGGCACTGAGGAACTGTTCAGCCTCTGGGGTGCTGTCTCGCCGGGTGGCACCGGATTGACTGTCAGTACCGTCGGCTTGCATCGAGCCGGTGCCTACATAGGCTCGGCCGACTTTGGTCTTGTTGCTGGGGCCGTGGCGGTGTTGGCAACGTTCGTGGTCGCGTTCGTAAGCCGCAGCCGCATGGCTGCTGGAGCCACTCTCCAGCGAGCGGACCTCAAGCTCTCGGAGGCTTGCGGCGTGGCCTCCCGCTCTATCCCGTTTCAGATATTTCTGGTGTCTGGTGCTATCGCCGGACTGGCGGGAGGGGTCGCTGCGATTCACGACGTCGTCCTCGAGCCCTCGACAATGTTCGACCCCGGCCTCAGCGTCCTCGTCGTGGCCGCGGTCGTGCTCGGGGGTCGAGCGACCGTCGCCGGACCTGTCATCGGGGTTCTCGCCCTTTCAGGTCTCGAGGTGGCGGTAGGCTACGTGGTGCCGGGAGCTCACCAATTCGCCTTGGCTGCTGTAACAGTTGCAGCGATCGTAATTGATCCGCGGGGCCTCGTCTCGTCTCGAGCAGCCAAGTGGTCAGCGCATCCCCATGCCGAGGCCAAAGCAATGCCGAGTGCAGAAGCGATGGTGCCCGAGGTGCCTAGACAACACGGTCGAGTTCCGACGGACATTGCAACGACCGGAAAGAGCCCAATCGTGGAAATCCGGGCCCTCACCAAACGCTTTGGCGGTCGAGGCGTGCTTGTCGACGTCAATTTGAAGGTCCAACCGGGTGAGGTGCTCGCTCTCATCGGACCGAACGGCGCAGGCAAGACGACTCTCCTGGACTGCATTTCGGCGCTGGTCCGCCCTGACGGCGGCGAAGTTCTGATCGAAGGATGCTCGACGCGCGCAACGGGTCCGTCAAAGCTTGCCGGGATCGGCCTGGCAAGGAGCTTTCAGGTGCCGAGGCCCGTCCACTGGTTGAGCGTGGCGGACCAAGTCGGTCTCGCTGCGGCATATGGGGCGACTCCGCGGCTAGGACGAAGCAACGCACAGGCGGTTGCATGGAATGCGCTCGACAAGCTGCGCCTGCTGGAACAGCGTCAATGCCGGCCGGGGCAGCTGTCGACCGGCGGCATCAGAAGACTTGAAATTGCCAGAGTTATCGCAATGCGCCCGACGATAGCGATCCTCGACGAGCCACTAGCGGGACTCTCGTCCGAGGAGATCGAAGTAGTCGTCGGCGCGGTTTGCGACCTGGCATCGAGTGGAGCGACGGTCATAGTGGTCGAACACCTCGTAAGCGCCGTCTGGGCGATAGCCGACAGCGTTGCATTCCTCGATGCAGGACGCGTAGTGCGCCACGGAACTAGCGAGGACGTCCTCACGGATCCAGTATTGCTAGAACCGTATCTCGGCTCGAACCGACTCACCAGGCTGCGATTGTGAGTGGTCATGCGCGTGCCGCGACGATCCCCGAGCGAGGTGAACCTCGTGTCTTATGCCAGCCGTCGCTCCGAAGGTAGCAACGTAGCGCTTGTGGAGGCCCGAAACATGTGGGTAAAGCTTTCCGGAACCCCGATCATCAAAGGGGCAAGCCTGCGGATCGAAAGATGCGAACTCGTTGCTCTTGTCGGCCGGAACGGGGCCGGCAAAACGACCCTTCTCAACGCCCTGTCCGGGCTCCGAGCTATGTCGGAAGGGTCGGTTAGCATCCGAGGGGTCGACGTTAGCTCGCAGGGGCCTGAAGATCGTCGGAACTATGGTTTGGTACACGTCCCCGAAGGGCACCGAGTTTTTCCGAGCCTGACGGTCCGAGAAAACCTGATCGTCGGCGGTTGGGGTCGCTCAAGCGTTACCATCGACGACGTAATCGACAGGCTGCCGGCGCTTGGCGATATCCTCGGTGCTAGCGCCGGAACCTTGGCCTCGTCGGACCGACAGCTTTGCTGCCTTGGAAGGGCTCTCATGGCGGATCCCTGCGTTCTTCTCCTTGACGAGATCTTCGTCGGCCTATCGCCGTTGGCGGCTGACGAACTGCTTGGTCAGTTCCCGGACCTCGTGTCTGGAGGGGTTTCGATGTTGCTGGTCGATCAGAACATCGGTCGCAGCATGGCGATCGCCGACCGTACGGTCGTCATTGATGCCGGGAGGATCGTCGCCGACGGCACGACCGGTGAGCTCCTTGCCAAGGGACTGGTACCAACCGGGCCTCCGCTCAGCGGCTCGCCGTCTGCGCGATGAACGCAGGATGGTTGTGGTGGTGCGTTCACGCTGACGCGTTGCCTAGAAGGACCCGGCGGTCTGGACAGGCAAGGGGTAGACGACGTGCGCTGACAAGTGCGTTGCGGTAGACCCTGAAATCCGTGCAACTGGAGGCAAGATTGCAACCTGTGCGCCGGCAGAGTTGATTCGCCATGTCCCAAGAAGGGTGTGGAGGTTACCTGAATCCGAATTGAGGGCCTCGCGGATTCCGAGCTCGCTAGTAGAGGTGGCGCTGGCAAGAGCGGACTGGATTATTACTCCGGTGTTGTATCCCGCCAGGTTCAAGAAGTTGATCGATACATGACCGTTAGATTCGAATATCGACTCGAACTGTCCCTCAAGCATTCCAGCGTTCACGGGTTGATAGGCGACTGTAGGTGGGAGCGCGTAGGTGTACGTGCCATTCAGTGCTGCCGGTCCGTCGGCTGCCAGGAGTTCGTTACCTAGTTGTCCCGGATTCGCCGTGAAGACGACTCTCGGGTGTATCGGCGAGAGGCGGATCGCTGGAAGAAAGGCTTGGTCGTTGAGTTGATATCCCAACTCGACAATGGCATCCGGCTTGAGTGCGGCCAGACGCTCAATGGTAGGTCCGTAAGCCGTCGTCGTCGTCGGAACGGATACGTTGGCAATTGGTGCGTCACCGGCTTTAGTAAGTGTCGATACAATCGTCTGATCCTGGGTGGCATCGAAACCGTTCAGGTCGTAGACAACGGCAGTGCGTCGGAGCTTCGCCGCGATCAGGAAGTGAGCGAGCGGGATGGGCCAAACCTGCGAAGCTGTCAGATCGCAGAGCACGATGTATGGGTTGGAGCCACCGAAGAACTCTGAGGCAGTCCCCGTTTGGTCGAACAGTAAGATCTGATGTTCTTTTGCCACTGTGACAGCAGGTGCAGTCAGGACTGTCCCAAAGTCGCTGACAAGAAGCCGGACCGTATTGTTCGACAGTAGTTTGCGGTAGAGAACCGACGCTTGGGTGACCGAGCTGTGGTCGTCATAGGCGAGCAACTTGAGCGGTATCCGCTTGCGGAGTGATCCCACCAGTACACCGCCGCGGGAGTTCTCGATGCGCACCCACGCTTGCAGCCCAGCGAATTCTGCCATCGAGGCTCCCGCAAACTGACCTGAGCTTGCGTACAGCGTTCCGACGGTGATCGACCCGTTGACTACCAGGGCAGGTCCTGGCGATTCCGCTGCGAGCGACGTGACGAACGTGCCCAACAGGGCGGCGGCGAGTGACAATCTAAGTGCCATTCGCCGCGCTCTGCTCGGTACCAGCCTGCTGCGCCTCCACGAGTCCCTGAGCCTGACCGTGCTCACGTGACGGTTGGCCTGCGGGCCGACGTCGCGCCAGTCGAGACGAAAACGCTTGTCATCCCAAGTTCGAGCTTCTCGGGTACTGGTCTGCAGGGTCCGTCACGATGTTGAGCAGGTAAGGGACGCCAGAGTGAAATGCGCGGTCTAGGGCGGGACCGATCTCGTCGGCCTTATCGACTGTCTCGCCACCCGCTCCTAAAGCTTGGGCGACCAGGTCGTAGCGAGTTCCGGGCTGAAGGTCACACGCAACGTCGTAACCGTAAACGGCACGCATCGGGTGCTTCTCGAGGCCCCAAATGCCGTTGTTGCCGACGATCAGCACGACTGGCAGATTGTGACGGACGAGAGTGTCGATGTCGCTCAACGCAAATCCGGCTGCTCCGTCGCCGAGAATGGCGACTACCTGAGAGCTCGGCTTCGCGAGGCGCGCTGCCACAGAGTAGCCGATGCCATTACCCAGGCAGCCATACGGGCCCGTGTCGAGCCAGCACCCGGGTGTGTACGACGGGACGTATTTTCCTGCGTACGAAGCGAAGTCGCCTCCGTCGCAGATGAGAACGGTGTCGCGCTCCATGCGGGCTGACAACTCACCGAAGATCCGGGTTGGTTTGATCGGTTCAGACGTCGCCGTCATCTTGTCGCGGTCTGCTGCAATCGATGCATCTTCTGCATTCCGCAAACGGTCAACCCAATCGCGGTGGCTGCGTCTCGGGCCGGCCCAGGCGGCGATTGCGTCGAGAATCAAGTTGAGGTCACCGGCGATGCTAGCAGCCGTGGTGGCCATAGGGGAACGCACTTCGTCGCTGTCGACGAGATGCACCACACGAGCGTCGCCGAAACGGCCGAACCCGAGGCGGAAATCGAGTGGTGTGCCGACTACGACGACAAGGTCGGCCTCCCGGCTTAGAACGCCTCGGGTACGGCTGAACGCCAGGTGGTGGTCAGCCGGAAGGCAACCCCGGCCCATCCCGTTCGCGAAGCAGGGCAACTCCATCGCCTCGACCGCCCGGCGCAACGAGTCCCACGCCCCGCCCCAGTAGACGTCACTGCCGGCGATCAGAGCCGGGGTGTGTGCCGATGCGATCATCGCTGCGATGCTGCTGACAGCGCCTTCGTCGATTGATTCCGCCTCCAAGGGGCGCCGGGCTCGGTTGTCGACTTGCGAGCCTGGCGGCGGGACGGAGTCCTGCGGGGAGAACAGCACATCCATCGGAAAGTCCACGAAGACGGGGCCTCGGTGGGCTGTTGTGGCTGCCCCAAGAGCTGAGCGAACCGTGTCAGCGACGTTCGCTGAGTCGTACGCCGTGGTCGCCATCTTGGTTATCGAACTGAGGATCGGGACGTGATCGAGCTCCTGCAGGGACCCCGAACCCCAGCGCGCCTGGGGCGCCCGCCCACCGAGGACGACGAGCGGAGACCCGTTGAAGTGTGCGGAGGTGACGGCGCTCACGCCGTTGGTAACGCCAGGGCCGGCGGTGAGGACTGCGAGTCCGGCAGTCCTTGTCAGCTTTGCCCATGCTTCTGCCGCCCACGTCGCCGTCTGCTCGTGGCGGGTGTCGACGATGCGCATTCCGACTTTCATCGCAGCGTCGTAGAGCGGCCACACGTGTCCTCCGTTGAGGGTGAACATGGTGTCCACCCCGAACTCGCTGAGCGGCTTCAATGCCAGCTCCCCTGTATGCGAGGCTTGTTCTTGGCCCATGCCGCCACGCTAGCGTCAGCCGCCCGTCTCGTCCCGTCCTAGCGGCTCATGCCGCTTTCGAACAGGTGTAGAACACAGTGGCGCCAACGTATTGGTAACGCTTAGGATAATGCTCTGGGCGTGCGCAAAAAGGGGAGCTGTGTGGCGACCGATCCACTTCTCGAACAGGTCAGCTCCCGAGGCAGCCGCCTGTCTGGAGTAAACGAATGGTAGATGTGAGCAGCGGTACAGCGATCTCAGGGACAGGGAGGACGCAGTATGAGGCACCACGTCGCCCTGACTTTGAAATCGTGCCGCGAAGGGGCCTGTTCGTCGTAGCGGCGGTGATCGCTGGATTAGTGGCCACGATCCTAACCAACAGCCTTTGGGCAATCGACTTCTACCACGTTGTCGGTGGGGGGATGTGGACCGCACTCGACCTGTTCCTGGGCTTTGTGCTCGGGCCTATCTTGGGGCGGCTGTCGATCCCGGCGAGGACCGAGCTCACGATGCGGCTGATGCCGAAGATGGTCCTAATCATGCCAACGCTTGTAATTTCGACTCTGGCGGGAGGTTGGCAGCTCGCCCGCCACCTCGGTTACCTCAACGGCACCTATTCCCACCACGGTTGGATCGTCGCCTCCTTCGTAGTGGTCGCGGTCATGGCCGTGGTCGCACTCGGGGTCTTGGAACCTGCGAACGTGGCGGTGCTGTTCGAGCTGAAGAAGCCCCGACCGAACGGTGAGATCATCGCCCGGCTCATGCGCCGGTTCATCTACACAGCGGGTATCACCGGCGCCATGCAGATAGCGACGCTGGTGATAATGACCAGAATCGCCACCACATGAGCTCCGCTTCGAGCCCCGGGGAACGGGCTGCGGTGCAGCCTCCAACCGTCCCGAGCGGGGATGGCGACGTTGCGGGGACGTCAGTGCTCCACCGCCGACTGCCTCCCGTAGCTGAGCTGGCCGTGGCCTCGGTCGCCCTAATGATCTCAGGCGGAGTGTATCTTGCTGCACACCTGCCAAGCCTCCCGCCGCTCGCTCCGGCCGTCGGCCTTCTTGTAGGCGGCGGGGTCCTGACGCTCGTCGCCATGGCCCTGCTCACCAGGATCCAGCCCTTCGCCTGGCGGACTTTCTTCCTCGTCGTGCGCTGGGCGTCCGTCGCCTACCTCGTCATCGCCGGGTTGTTGGCCCTGGTGTTCATCTACGACGACACGCGCGGCGCCACGCTGGCCGTGCTGATGCTGACTTTGGTGGTATTTGCTATCGACGTGCCGATGATCGTCGCGTTTACCGTGGCCCGCTACGCAGATCCCGATGACGAGGATGTCTCGGGCAAAGTCCAATGACTAAGCGGCGCTCCCACCTGCGCCGGACTCGGCCGTCTCGACGATGAACCTCCCGTCGTCAATCGTTGTACGCCGGGGACGGCCACCCGCTGGCCTGGGGTCAAGCTGGCATCCGCCTGTCGTTGAACCGGTGGGTAGAACTATCAATGTCAAGACAGCAGGTCTCGTTCGAGTTAGGCATGCCAAAGTCGAGGGACGCTCGTCGCTATTCGAACTCGGGTGGCCTGCTGGCCGGTCTCTGCACGTTGTCTGAGCTGAGCTGACCTGCTAACGCGCGGGGTACTGCTTTAGGGCGCGGCGGATGACCTCGCTAGAGGAGGGTGCTTTCCGGCGGCCCGATCGTCGAGTGTCCGGCCGGCCTCGGATGGGAGCCGGACGGCGGTTAGCGTTCTTTAATGCAGGCTCCACTTGTTCGGCTTCGCACATATCAGCGCTATCCAGGCTGTCGCGAAATTGGTTCTTGGCATGCATAATGATTCACGGCTGCTGTGAGGGGGTGTAAGAAATTGCGGTTGTTGAGGGGGTAGGGCGCCGGGTTTAGTGAAATGGGTGTGGAAGATCGTGCCTGTTTGTGCCGGCTGGGATCGCTTTGCGGTTGGAGGCGTGTCGCCTTTCGACCTTTGAGGCTCTTCGGAAATGAGCGGGGTTCGCGTCCTGGC
>JAJZDJ010000298.1 GCA_021828685.1 Actinomycetes bacterium
AGGGGTTTCGCGTTTGATGGAAAGTAACGGACCTTCCAGGACGCGCGATAAACGCGCGATAAGCCAGGACCAAAAGTCGGGACTCAGCTGCTCGAATCCGTTCGGTCGCTATACCACCTGGGGGTATCAGTGTCGCCTCCGCGCTGGAACGATCGACATCCCGCATTCGCTAACCAGTCCTCCCCACTGAAGGGGGTTACGCCGCTGCCCCGGCTTCTGACGGCAAGTCACTGCACCCTTCGTCGGCGTCACGGAAACGACTCGTATCAGCGTCTTGCGACTCATAGACGCTCGCAGACAGCAGCGTGACTCCTACGTGCCATACAGCATCTGAAGGTGTATGGCCTATACTACCTACACACGCGGCAGGACGGAAGCGATCTGACGACATTCCGAGACCCATACGGCGGTCCCGTCGCCGCCCGGCACCTTCGAGACTATCTTCTCTCCCGTGGCAGCCACACCGTCGACGTTACCGACGTCACAGCGCTGACAGGCCTGTCAGTATTAACGCGCTGACGGATTCGCACTGTTTCACCTCCGCCCTGTCCGCGGTTACAGACACTAGGGCGTCGGATAGCGCGTCGTCTCCTGACGCCCGGCTTCATCGTGAGTCGAGAGCCTGGCTGACGCCGTTCATCGACGTGATCTCTGGTGCAGGCATGGGGGTTCTCGATCTTGGCTGCGGCCGCTACTGCACCGACGCCAGCTTCCTCGCCGACAACGGTTTCACCGTGTTCGCTTGCGACCGCGTTCCGCCCCAAGCGACTGGCACAGCGGTCCACGCCTTCGTCTCTGACATCACGGAACCTCTCCCGGTACGGACAGGGACCATCGACACTGCCCTGGCCTCCCTGTCGTCGCTCTATTTCTCTTGGGACACGGCTCGAAAGTAACCTGGCCATGGGTCGACTTTCGCGCTTGCAGGGAGACCGGCCGGTGGTATTCTCAATAGTGCCTGTTGCGTTGAGCTTCAGGAAGTGAGCCCGGCAGCCTTCCGGACGGTTGGTAGTGCCGGGCTTCGCGCTGTCTAGAGTCAGACGGTGCGGACGGCGGCGATGATGGGTTCGACCCGACGCCGCCATTCTCCGCCCTTGGTCCAGGCCCACGCCGCTATGTCGGGAATCGCCAGGAGTGGTTCCGCACTGGCTCGTTGGTGCTCGTAGCGGAGGGGATCCCGCTGCCCGGCAGCGCGGGTCGCCTCGATCAGCCATCGGTTGTCGTGGCGAACCAGGCCGTCGTCCTGCTCGATGGTCAAGGAGGTGTCGCCTTCTTTGAGGTCCGCCAGGAGCGCTCGCAGGCACGCGGCCCTCGCTGCCAGCTCGCTCGGGTGGTGGTGCCCGGCGTCGTAGATCGTGGTCGTCACCGCCAAGGCACAGACGGCGTCGATGATCTGCCGCTTGCGAGCCTGGCGCTCGCGGACCATGTGGACACGGCGCTGACCCGGCAGGATCAGGCTACGAACGGCCCTGCGCGCCGCCACAGGATCGGTGACCGACGCCGCGGCGATCACGTACCCACTCCGCTTCGTCTCGTCCAGGTAGACCCACGTCGTCACCCCTCTACCCGTCGCTCTCGTTCGGACCGAATGGCGTGCTGGGCAGACAGAACCGATGCCGGTCGGCTCGGTTCCGGGGCCGCGCAGGTGCGCTGTCGTTCTCGGTCATCGGGATTCCTACGGTAGAGCAGCGCGACTGTCCACCGGCGGTCCATCGTCCTCGGAACCGTCAGCCGACATCGCTCGGTCTCGGGGCCGGCGGTAGTTGGTGACGAAAACGGTCGAATCGGCCACGAGAAACTTACGAGTCACCGCCGTACCAGCCAGGGTCGGACCGTCAGCGCCGGCTGTTCGCCAGGCTTGGCCGGCTGGCTCCAGTCGAGGTTGATCCGGACGGGGACCTCGGCCGATACCTTCTCGCCGGCGTCGAGCACGACCCCGACCCCGTAGGGGCGAGCGGCGCGGTCCCGGTCGTAGTAGAGATCAAGAGCGAGGTCTCGGCCGGTGTCGGTCGCCCATTGGCGGGTGTCGTGCTCCCAGCGGGCCAGGGCTTTGGGTCCTTGCGTTTGCTCATAGCTCGACTCCCCTCTGGACGGGTAGCTCGACCTTGAGGACAGGGTTGGCGGGCTGTGCGGTGGCGAAGCTGGCCCGGCGGCCCTGCGCTCCTACCGCCGTCTCAAACCACCCTTAAGAGAGACACGCCAGCTGCCGGTGAGCACCGACCCCAGCGCCCCTAGCACCCCGACGCCTTCAAGGCATCCCAAGACACACACGCGATAAACGCGCGATACCCAAACTCGGCGAATTCCGAGCAACAAAAAAGGCCACCCCGCAACCGCGGAAATGAGCTCTGACCTGCACTTCTTTCCTCGTGTCGGAGGGACGTCCTGGAGCCAATACCCACTCTCTCGATGCCTTTGACCAGGGCTTCTGTCTCGCCGAACGCCTATGGGCCATTGGTTCAGCCGCGTAGTAGCATTCCTCAACCCCCGCTCGCAGTCTGCCGTTGTGCCGTCATGACGTCAGAACGGTAGTTTGGAGTCATGGCGAAACAGAAGACGACCGTCTACCTAGACTCCGACGTGCTGACTGCAGCGAAGGCTGCCGCGCTGACCTCGAAGCGGACGGAGAGCGCAGTCATCGAAGATGCGTTGCGGTCGTATCTGCGAAGCGGCCACGGCGAGGCAGCACGGGACGAGCTGGCGGAGCTGCTTGTACGTGTAGCCGCGACCAGCGATCTCGATGAAGGCGCAGCTATCTCCCAGGC
>JAJZDJ010000057.1:0-14116 GCA_021828685.1 Actinomycetes bacterium
GCTGATAGCCCGCTTCATCTCCGGCTCGAAGCTTACTATCATCCCCGACGCGGGCCATCTGCTACTCGTCGAGCGGCCCGAGGCGGCGGCGCCTCTGATCGACGACTTCCTTTCAGCGCCTTAAGGCCGGATTCGTCGTCGCGAGGATCAGTGGGAGCGGTCTGGTCAGCCATTTGCTTGTTCACGGCCCGGTAACAATGCCGAAACGCCTCGGAAACCCCGCTCGCCTAACCTAGGCAGTGAAATCAAACCCTCAGCCCCAAAGGTGGCCGCCGTCGGTGTCGGAATGCTGACGGGGCGACAGATCGATGAGAAAGGAGTTTCGGGCGCTGAGTAGGCCGACAAACTGAATATGCATGCACCTAGGGTTCCGCGCCGATTCCGGTGGCTGGTCCGAGAGGTACACACGGAGTGACTCCGTGACACGGCGGGATAAAAGCCCGGGAGGTCGACATCGGCTTCTCGGGCTTTTGTCGTTCAAACGGGATCACTACATGAGGAGAAGACTATGGCCTTTGTTAATAACCGCAGCCTGCGGAGAGCATCTCCGCAGGCGGATGCACCTAGATCTGGCCACAGAAGACTGGCAGTAGCGGTCTTTGCGGCAGGGACAGTAGTGCTTGCGTCGTGTGGTAGTGGAACGAAATCGGCATTGGGTCCACCTCTCAGCACATCCCACGTGTTAAACGTCGCGTTCACTGCCGATACCCAGCCTCCTGATCCCGACGTCTTTTACGCCGGGCAGGGCCTGGCGATCACGACCTCGGTGTACCAAGGCCTGTTACAGTACGCTCCAAACACGACGGCTCACCAGATCATCCCTGACCTGGCAACCAGCTACACTGTCTCTTCGAACGGTCTGACCTACACTTTCGATCTGCGCTCAGGTGTGGTATTCCACGACGGGACTCCTTTCACCTCTGCAGCGGTGGCTGCCAGTTTCAAGCGTAGGACCGCCGTCAACCAGGCCCCTGCGTACATGCTGAGCGATGTCGCTTCTGTCGACTCCTCCAATCCATCAGTAGCAGTGGTGCATCTGAAGAGTCCGAACAGCGCGTTTCTCGATTACTTGGCCTCAGCCTACGGACCGAAGATGGAGAGTCCTACCGCCTTGGCCTCCCATGCTGGCAGTCATTATGACCAGACGTACCTCAAGACCCACGATGTCGGTACCGGGCCCTACACCATCGCAAGTGTTGTGCCGGGCCAGAAGTACGTGCTCAAAGCCTTTCCCCAGTACTGGGGTCCGAAGCCCTACTACACCACGGTCAACGTGTCGATCGTCCCCAACATGTCGACCCAGCAGCTTCTATTGCAACGAGGTCAGTTATCTCTCATTATGAACGACTACCTTCCCGGCACGGCGATCCAATCGCTGCGCTCGAGTCCGGGATTCAGCGTGACTGAGGTGCCAACTCTCGAGATGCCAATGATCTGGGTCAACCCGACCAAAGGGATATTCGCATCGCAGGCACTACGTACCGATCTGACAGAAGCAATCAATCGGGGAAGCCTCGTCAAGGCCGTCTTCCCTGGCAGGGCCACCGTTTCAACGCAGATCTATCCGGCTGGAATCGTTTCTAGTGGAACGGCACTCTTTGACCCGACGTTCAATCCCGGGCCGCTCACCGCAGCCGTTTCGAAATTGGCCAGCAAGACCGTACAATTGGCCTACCAAGCCGACGATCCCGCTTCGCAGCAGATGGCAAACTTGCTTCAAGCTCAACTCGCTGCTACCGGTCTCCAAGTCACTGTGGTGCCTGTGCCCCAAGCCACCATATACGGGTGGCCCGGAAGTCCCGGCCCCACACTTCCCGACCTGCTGATCGAGACGAACTGGCCTGATGCGTACAACCCCGATACTTGGGCGCGTATAGTCATGACTCCTACCGGCGGGCTGAACTACCTGAACTGCAGCGTTCCGGCCGGGACCGCACTCTTGGACAAGGGCCGGTCGGCTATCGCCGCGTCCCAGATCGCCTCCGACTACCAGAAGGCCGGCACGGCGTTCGCCCAGTCGGGATGCTGGATCCCCTTGGCCGACAAGGAGGGCACCGTCGTCGCCCCGACTTGGTTGCAGGGAATCTCCTACCAGAGGGCTGTACCCCACACCATCATCCTTGCGGATCTTTATCCCAAGTGACGATGACCGGGATGCAGGGCAGCATCGGTCTTGCCGACGGCCCGGGCCCAGTGGGGCAAGTCGGCCCGGTAGCGTCAGTGGAGGATCTCCGCGTTACGTTCCGGCGAGGAGGACGCAATGTCCATGCCCTGCGCGGTGTCACGCTCCATATTGCGCCCGGAGAGATTGTCGGCCTCGTCGGCGAGTCCGGCTCGGGAAAGAGTGTTCTCGGACTCAGTCTTCTCGGTCTTCATCCCAAGGCTTCGACCAAGATCGAAGGGACCGTCATGGTCTGCGGACAAGAGCTGACCAGCGGAAGTGCCGAGGAATGGCGGCTTGTGAGAAGACGGTACCTCGGGGCGGTATTCCAGGACCCGATGACGTCGCTCAATCCCACGATGCGAATCGGCCGGCAGGTAGCAGAAGTCGCCGGGAACACCGACGAGGCGGTCCGCCTTCTCAATGCAGTTGGGATCGCGGACGCATCGGCACGACTGTCGAGTTTCCCCCACGAGCTTTCCGGAGGGCTGCGCCAGCGGGTCATGCTCGCCATGGCGATCGCTGGAACACCTCGGCTCGTCATCGCCGACGAGCCGACGACGGCATTGGATGTCACTGTGCAGGCCCAGATACTCCGGCTGCTGCGACGACTGCGCGACGACCTCGGCATGGCCATGCTCTTTGTCACCCACGACCTCGGTGTTGCTAGCCAGGTCGCGGACCGAATCGCCGTCTTGTACGGCGGCCGTTTGATGGAGGTAGGGGAGTCAGCTGACATCTTGGAGCGGGCAGTGCATCCCTATTCCAACGGGCTGTTGCGTTCACGGCTTACGTTGCTCAGTGGCCGTGACCGACCGGTGGTCTCCCTCGCCGGCGAGCCACCGGATCCTACAAATCCGCCGGAAGGCTGCCCCTTCTGTGCCCGCTGCGCCTTCGTCGAGGATCTGTGTCGTCAGTCGATCCCCGAGCCGGTGGAGATTCGCAGACATCACCAAGTGGCCTGCGCCCGGGCTGGATCCTTGACGGAGATCACTGACGAAGCCTTGGCGCCTTGGCCGCAGCGTGCAGACCCGACTGGGCTAGCCGTCTTGGTCCACGCCGTGACCAAGACGTTCTCGGTCGGTCGGGGTCGGCGCCGGCGCCCGTTGCACTCGTTGCGAGGTGTCGACCTCGAGATCGCCCCCGGCGAAGTAGTCGCCTTGGTCGGTGAAAGCGGCAGCGGCAAGTCGACCTTGCTCCGAGCAATCGCCGGCCTTTTGAGGGTCGACTCCGGTTCGGTCGAGTTCGGAGTTCCAGGCGACCCGCAGATGGTCTTCCAAGATGCCGGCGCGTCACTTACCCCGTGGTTGGCGGTCGGAGCGTTAATCGCGGAGCGCTTTGGCTCGTCAGGGCTCTCTCGCGCCGAGCGGGGCCAACGTGTGGAGCACGCACTTGCTTCAGTAGGTCTGCCTCCCGAGGTGAGATCCGCGAAGCCCAGGCAGCTGTCTGGGGGGCAGCGCCAACGGGTCGCCCTCGCGCGAGCAATCGCTGTGGTTCCCCCGCTTCTGCTCTGTGACGAACCGACAAGCGCGTTGGATGTCTCTCTGGCTGCCACCATTCTCAACTTGATCGGACAGCTTCGCCGGGAGCTGTCCATGGCCGTCCTGTTCGTCACCCACGACTTGGCGGTGGCGAGGATCGTCGCCGATCGGGTGGCGGTGATGTACCTGGGGCGGATTGTCGAAATAGGTCCGGTTGATTCTGTCGTCGGGGATCCGAAGCATCCGTATACGGCGGCACTTCTAGCTTCCGTGCCCGACCCCGGCGTGGAGCTAAAGGCGGTAATGGGTGAGCCTGCAAGCCCACTCGACATCCCGATCGGGTGTGGATTCGCATCCCGCTGCGCGTCTGCCGACGAACTATGCCATCGAAGCGATCCGCAGCTCGACGCGCTGAGCGAGAGTTCCGACGGGCCGATCCGTTCGATTCGTCGAGTGGCTTGTTTCCACCCCGTCCGAAGCGATGAGGCACTTGGCGGGGGTGGTGGGTAATGGTTCCGAATGATTCGTTGGTTGCGTCAGCGGAAAGCCGCTTTAGAAGGTTCGATGCCGATTCTTCGGTTACGCGGCCGGTGTGGATAATGTCGCTGCAGAAGAACCGCCGGGCGTGGTGCGCTGGTGGTCTGTTGATGCTCCTCACCGGCATAGCCCTTGTCGGTCCGTTGCTTGCTCCGCATAATCCTCTGCTTCCGGCCGGGGGGCCCTTCATGTCGCCTGGACACGGAGGCTTCCTGTTGGGCTCCGACTCCATCGGTCGCGACGAGTTGTCACGGGTACTGTTTGGCGTTCGGACGAGCTGGTTCTCTGCTCTTGGTGTTATCGCCTCCGGCGTGGTGGTGGGTGCAACGATCGGACTGGTTGCCGGTGCAAGCGGCGGTAGGATCGACGAGGTTCTCATGCGGCTGACCGACGCCTTTCTGGCATTGCCAGGGCCGGTTCTGGCGATCGCTGTCGTTGCCGCCCTCGGCCCGTCTCTGACCCATACCCTTGTCGCAGTCAGCGTCGTGTGGTGGCCGTTTTATGCTCGGATTGTTCGTGGAGAAGTCCGGGCCCTTGCCGCACGCCCGCACCTGGAGGCGGCCCGATTGGCGGGGGCCACACGATTGGCCTTGATGGCCCGGCACCTGCTTCCAGGGGCAGTGCCAGCGATAGTGGTAACAGCAAGTCTGGACGTAGGGAATCTAATCCTGACCCTTTCCGGACTGTCGTTTCTTGGTCTGGGTGCGCCTGCGCCAGCTCCCGAGCTTGGAGCTATGGCTGCGCGAAACCTCCCCTACCTTCTGCAGAGCTGGTGGGTGTCTGTAATGCCGGCACTTGCGATCTTCATCCTCGCGTTCGCATCCAACACCGCAGGCGACCTGCTCCGAGATTCGTTTCGCGACACGTGAGGGGAACAACATGAGCCCACTGGCCTTTGCCGCCCGACGCGTCAGCGCCGCAATCGTTATCGTCTTGATCTTGGTGGCGGCGATGTTCACGCTGCAGCACCTATCGCGCACCGACCCCGCCCACGCCTATCTCGGCGCTGGCGCCTCGACGACAGCGGTCGCTGCCGAACGTGTAAAGCTGGGACTGAACCAGCCTGTCGTCACCCAGTTCTTTCACTATGTCGCAAATCTGGCTCAGGGGAATCTCGGAGTTTCTTACCGGACCCGCAACCCGGTCGCCACCGATATAGGCGAGTACCTGCCGGCGACAGTCGAGTTGGCGTTCTACGCACTTGTGATGGCCTTGGCGGCAGGGACGCTCCTGGGCGTTGCGTCGGCCGGCAAGTGGCGAGGGGCGAGGGTACTGAAGTTCGTGATGGTCTCGGGCGCGTCGGCGCCCCTCTTCCTCCTGGCATTACTTGGCATCTTGGTGTTCTATGGGCATCTCGGGATACTCCCGGCCACGGGCAGAACGTCAAGCGTCAATCCTCCGACTGGCCCCACCGGGTTTCTTACCATTGATGCGGTGCTTGCCGGCCGGTTCGGGGTCCTCCTAAACGCGCTCAGGCATTTGGTCATGCCGGCCCTGAGCCTCGCAATCGGCCCGGCCGTCTCCATCGGACGAGTACTGCGCGGGAGCCTGATGACCGTTCTGCGAGAGGATTACGTTCGCACGGCGCGCGCCAAGGGTCTCCGGGAGCGCCGGGTACTGTTGAGCCACGCCCTGCGAAATTCGGTCGGGCCGGCCCTATCGATGACTGGCCTTCAGTTCGGTCTGCTCCTAGCGGGCGATGTAGTGGTCGAGCAAGTGTTCGCCTGGCCCGGCATCGGTTACTACGCCGCTCAGAGTATCCCGGTCGGTGACTTCCCGGCTATCGGAGGGGTAACGCTGGTGCTCGGCGTTGGGTATGTGGCAATCAACGCCTTAGTGGACATCTTCCAGCGGATTGCCGATCCGCGCATCAAGCTCTGAGTACCAGCCCTCAGACGCCAAGTTCGACATCCACACGGATGGGCGGTCTTGGACGGTCTGCGCTGCGCTCGGAAAGCGCACAAGTCACACAAGATAAGGAGAAACAATGACACACGGACACGATCGCCATGGACCCCAGGCCCGCTTCGCCCTAGAGCAAGAGGCTCTGCTTCCGACGACAGGCTTGGAGCGCGAGCAGGCCAGGGGGCTAGAGCTCGGCCTGCCAGGCGCCGACTCTATCGTCGACCGCACCATTCCCACCTTCTCTCGGGGCGAGCTACCCCACTTCGCAGGGATCAACACCTTTCTCAAGGCGCCATATGTCGAAGATGTCAGAGAGTGCGGGCGCTACGACGTGGCCGTCTTGGGTGCGCCTCACGACGCCGGGACTACCTATCGGTCCGGGACGCGGTTCGGTCCTCAGGGAATGCGACGCATCTCTGCACTATACGGCTCGTACAGTTTCGAGCTCGGAGTGGATCTACGGGAGTCGATCACCATCGCCGACATCGGCGATATCTTCACCATTCCCGGGAATCTGGAGAAGAGCTTCGACCAGATAGCGAAAGGGGTCTCTCACGTGTTCGCGTCGGGGGCGTTCCCGGTCGTCTTAGGGGGAGACCATTCCATCGGTTACCCGACCGTCCGCGGTGTCGCAGAGAACCTCACGGGCAACCTGGGAATCATCCACTTCGACCGCCACGTCGACACCCAAGAAACGGATCTGGACGAGCGCATGCACACCACTCCGTGGTACCACGCCACGGATCTTCCCAACGTTCCGGCCAAGAACCTTGTCCAGCTGGGCATTGGGGGATGGCAGGCGCCACGGCCTGGTGTGAAGGTGTCCCGAGAGCGTGAGACGACTATTTTGACCGTGAACGACTGCGTCGAGATGGGCATCCAAGCTGCGGCCGAGCTGGCGCTGGAGGTGGCATGGGATGGGGCGGACGCTGTGTGGCTGTCGTTCGACGTTGACTGCCTCGACGTGGCCTTCGTCCCCGGTACGGGGTGGCCCGAGCCGGGAGGGTTCCTGCCAAGGGAAGTGCTGGAACTGGTACAGCGCATCTCCGCACCGGGGCTTGCCGGAATGGAGATAGTAGAATGTTCGCCTCCCTATGACTCCGCGGACATCACCTCCTTGATGGGAGTGAGGGTAATCTGCGACGTGCTCGGAACTTTGGTGCGCAACGGGCGGCTTCCAAGAAGTGACAGCAGATAGATGCCGTCCCCGTCGCCCTCGCCGTCGCCGTCCCCGTCCCCGTCGCCCCGCTACGGCGAAGGTGATCCGCCCCTCGGCTCCGGGGCGGCGGAGGTAACGAGCGTTGGTGGGACCGACGGTCTCCCCACGAGGATCGTACCGCTGACGCTCGGGTGGGAGCTCGTTCCTCGCTCGGTGTCAGTCTTCGGTGATACCTCAGGTTTGGTGCTGTGCGAGCCGGTCCCGGGAGTCCTGATCGAAACGCCTGCCGGCTGGGTTTTGCTCGACACCGGGTACAACACTGCGCTGATCTGGGATCCGGTACTGGCGGCGCGCTTTCACGGTCGGGGTCCCGTCCCGATTCTGCCCGGCACCGGTGATCCGCTGGAGCAGGCCTGCCGCGCTGCTGGGGTGGCCTTCGACGACATTGTCCTGGTGGCGGTCAGCCACCTCCACTTCGATCACGCCGGCGGCTTGAAGCACTTCGCCGGCAGATCCACGACTGTAGCGGTCCAGGCGCGGGAGCTGGACTACGGGCTCGACGCTCCGCACCCGGTCGCCGAGCGCAACGGCATCTGGCGGATCGACTTTGACGATCCGAACTTGCGTTGGCGGACGCTTGACGGCGACACCACTTTGGTGGCGGGCATCACCGCAGTATCAACACCGGGTCACACGCTTGGTCATCAGAGTTTCCTAGTCGAACTGGACAGCGATGTCGGCGGCGGGGGGTACGCGTTCGCGTTCGATGCCGCCGATCTCACCGTCAATCTTGTCGACGAGCTTTCCCCCGGGGGTCTGGTGGACGCCACCCCGCAGACTGCGATCGCATCCATTCGGCGCTTCAAGGAATTGGCGTTGTCACGCAGCTTTACCATGGTGCCGGGACACGACCCTGATGCATGGCCTGAGCTAACCCGCCTCCTCGGTGGAGTGGCGTTGCCGCCACGCTGAGGGGCTTCCCTGCAGCGTCAGCCTGCTACCTGAGCTGATAGCGCTCGCGAAGCCTGGTTGGCCGGTGAGGTCTATTGCCTCCAACTCGCCAGGACGCATCTCAGGCGCTTGGCGTGGGGTAAGCAGCCAGCCGATGAAACGATTGATACTTTGTACAGCTATAGCATGTATAAAGTATCAATCGTTTTCTAGGGCAGCCGAAATAGGGTGGATGTCCAGGGTCGCGGGGGATTTCGGTGGCACGCGTCGTCGACGCGACCGGGTATGTGACGGTAGCGGAACGCGAGATCGACCCTGCGAGTACCCCCAACTCGACCCCGGCGGTACTTTGGCCGGTAGCTTGTCGCGGCAGCGGCGTGCCGGCATGGGCAACTGATCGGGCGTCAGCACAGCTGGTAAATGATGGCGTTGCTGTCTTGGTAGACGACTCTGAGCCGACCGGGTAGTGGCTGGCTGGCGGGTGTAGTGAAGTAGTGAAAGCCGTACTTGTGGCACAACACGCCGTAGAGGTGGGCGTTGATTGTCTGCTGCAGTCTGGCGTCTGCGGCAGCGACCGTTGACGGTGTGCGGGATATGTAGCCGAACGCGATCGGCTTTCCGGTCAGGACCTGGTCGTATAGCTGGAGTGATTTGTCGACGCGGCCGTGGGCTGTGGCGGCGTTGTCGATGACCGCTCCGGGCGGCAGCCTCTTCAGGGCGCTGACGTAGGCCGGTCTTGTGACCGGGGTTAGTGGCGGTGGTGCTGGCCACAGCTCGACCACAAGTCCCGCGCATACCAGCCCTGTCAGCACCCGGCCCCGGGCCCGATGTGAACCGCGTGCGGTCCACCTGCTGAGCACGAGAGATATGAGAATAGCGGTGGCGAGCGTCGTGAGTACGATTATCCGGACCGGCTCGATGTTGTAGTCGAGGAGAGGAAACGCCTTGCGTATAAGGTCGAAGGGCATTGGCAGGCCAGTGCTTGAGCCGTGGAAGACCAGGTAGGGCCCGAGGCTTAGCGCAAAGGACACCCCGGCGAAGCCGAGCCAGAAACCGGCGTGTGCTCCGAGGCGCCGCCGGGTGACAGCTGCGATGACAAGAAGGGTGCTGGCGGTGATCGACAGGTAGGCGCTGTAGTCGCCGAGGGGCACGTGTATGGCGCCCCAATACCACTGTGTGAGGTGGGAGAATCGCCAGTGACCGCCAGGGAGCAGCAATGAAAGCACGTCCGTGCCCGTGCTTTTGTGGCCGCCGACCATAGGGTCGGTCAGGTTCGACAGTATCAGCGCCGCCGGAAGTGGGATGGTCAGCAGGCCCGAGAGGCCGACGAATACCGCACTGGACGTCGCGTCGAGCTTTAGCTCTCGTGTCCTCCGTAGATGCACGAGGATGACCAGCGCAGCCAGCACCGAGAACAAGAAGTAGTAGTAGTCGCAGAGCAAGACGAGAAGGAGTGTGACCGCCGTGCCCGCTGCAAGGCGGGCTCGAGGGCGTAGGAGTAATCGCCACCAAAGAAGCACGAAGAGGGGGACCCATTCGAGAGAGACCAGTTGCATCAAGCCGAGCGTTTTCGACATGTGATACGCCGAGAAGGTCATAAAAAAGCCGCCGACGAGTGATGGCACGTAGCGCCCGCAGAAGAACCGGCAAAGCCAGAACGTGGTGACACCGGTCGCAACGAACGAGAAGACCACCATGAGGTTGAACGCCACCACAAGGGGTACGAAGCGAAGCAGGACGACGCCCACCAGCCCGTTGAACGGGTTCATCGTCTGGCCTAGCAGGGTCGTCCCGTAGGGGTAATGAAGCATATAAGTGTGCCAGGGGAGCTGGTGGAGATGGGTGAGGGCCTGGTTGACCCACCACATGTTCCAGACGTTCTGGTAGCCGTCGCCGCTGTCGGTGAAGAACCTCGTAGTGGGATGCGCGACCCAGGGCCAGGTGTAGAGGCAGAAGAAGCCTAGGTAAACCAAGCCTGGGAGGATCACAGCGAACGTCAGCCTCTGGAGCCGGGTTCGGTAGGAGCCATCCGGCGGCGGCCCGTGCGGCCACGGCGGTAATCGTGTCGTCATGCGCTAGTCACCAAGACCCGACTCCCTCCCTAGACCTCGGGCAAAACGGCTGTGGCACTGGCTCCCATCCCGTGCGACAAGCTAGCCCCTCTGGTCGCTCTGTTGTGGAGCTGTACCGGGCCTTACGCCGTGTAGGGCCGGCAGCGGCCGGTGCGCTGAGTTGCTGCACGGTTTGTTTTGGAGGCGACGATGGAGCCACTCGCTGCAGTTTTTCCAAACACATGGACGGTCTCGCCGTCCGTCAGCGGATTTCAACCTTCCGTGACGCGGCCGGACTCGATTGGGCAGCGCTCAGCGGACTGTCTCCACAGTCGAGGCTGCGAACTCGCCAGTCGGGCGCACGCCGTCAGACGCATATCGCTGAAGGTGACGCCTCCAGCCAGCCAGCTTGGCTGCACCGTCGTCGAAGAGGGTGTACAGGACCGGAACGACCAGCAGGCTTAGGAGGGTGGAGGAAGGTAAGCCGCCGATGAGGACTACCCCGACGGGTAGCTGTGGGCTTAGTTAGTGCCCGTGCGACGAGCGGACCCGCTCAACGCTGAATCGGTCGCCCGGCGCTGCGTTCAGGCGGCGTCGCGGCGCAGCAGGGTGAATGCCCAGAGGCCGAGCAGGACGGCGCCCGCGACAACGAGCTCTGTCCCACCGCGAGCGGCGCTCACGACGAGCGGGTGTCCGAGACCGACGCCAAGCGACGTGCAGTTAGCGCCACTGCACGTTGTGAACGTCGCCGAGTTCGCCGTGCCGGGGGGCGGGATGAGCGTCGCGTGTCCGCTTAGGAGCGCGGTCGATGCCGTTTTGAGGGTCCAGGGCTGCCACGAGGGAACGAAGTGAACGAAGAAGACCTCCACGCCGACGAGGTACGCGGCCAGTAGACCTAACGCGGCGGCCGTCGAGCGAGTGACCCCGGCGACGGCCGCACCGGACGCAGCGAGGAAGGCCACCAGCCCGACACCGCGTAGCGCGGTCCATAGGGCGTCGAGGAGGACGCGCGTCGTGGTGCCGGTCATGCTTCCTCGTGTTGCGGCTGTCAACGCAGTCACGGCCACCTCAAAAGCCTGGGCGGCGAGGAGGGTGAGGACCGCTCCGGCGACGACGGCGACGGTCTTGGCTACGAGGACACGAAGCCGCCGGGGTTCGAGGGTGAGCAGGCCCGTAAAGGTGCCGGCACTCCATTCGGCGCCGACCGCGCTTGCGCCAACGAGAAAGGCTAGGAGCCCCACGAAGATCGTGGCACCCTCTACGTGGCGCACGATCGAAGTGGCGAAAAACAGCCGGGGGTCCTGGTAGAAGACGCTGGCAGGCGGCCCTGTCGGCACACCGAGCTTGGCGCAGCTCCCGGCGGGAAGCGTGCCGGCGAGCTCGGCCTTCTTGCATGCCGCCCTCGCCGACGCAGGAGGTACCGGTGCATGGCTGGTCACGGCGCGTGCCGCTGCCGAAGCGCGTGCGTGAGCGGCGGCAAGGTTGCGGTTCGAGTGCACGAACATGATCGCAGCCACCCCGAGGAGGCCGACCGCCACGGCGAGCACCACGAAGCGCACGAAGCGCCGGGCGGTCAGGCGGCGCAGCTCTACACCGGTGAGCGTGGCGAGGCTCGGAAGGGGCCGGGTGCCAATCGGGCCAGGGGCAGTTGCCTCGCTCATCACTCGCCGGTGGGCGCGCCCGGGCCGGTGAGCGCCAGGAAGGCCTGTTCGAGGTCCGGGGCTGCAGTGGCCAGCTCGCAGAGGTAGATTCCGGCGTCTGCCAAGACCTTGGTGACCTGCGCGGGCTCGGCGGCGCCGGTCACGGCGAGGGACACGACCCCACTGCGCTCGGATGCCTCCGAGGTCTCCACCGTGAGACCGGCGACCGCGAGACTCGCCCGGGCGGCCACCTCCTCCTCGGCTGTCACCCCGACGCGCAGGCGCAGGCCCGGACCGGCGCCGGCGATCTGTCCCACCGGGCCGGCCGCCACGGTTCGCCCGCGCGAGACGATGGTCACCTCGTCACAGACTTGTTGGACCTCGCTGAGCAGGTGGGAGGAGAGAAGCACCGTGGTCCCCTCCGCGGCGAGCCTTCGCAGCAGTTCACGCACCTCCGAGATTCCGGCTGGGTCCAGCCCGTTGGTCGGTTCGTCGAGCAGGAGCAGCGACGGCCCCTTGAGCAGCGCTGCTGCGATTCCGAGGCGCTGGCGCATCCCGAGGGAGTAGTTGCTCACGCGGTCGCCCGCCCGGGCACGCATGGCGACACGATCGAGCACTTCGTCGACCCGGCGGTCCGGGAGGCCTGCCACGGCGGCTAGAAGCTCAAGGTTGCGCCGGCCCGAGAACGACGGGAACAGCTGCGGCGCCTCTACTAGAGCGCCGATCCGCCCGATCACCTCCGGGAGCCTGCCCGGTATCGCCTCGCCGAAGACTTGAAGCTCACCAGCGTCGAGTGAGACCAACCCGAGAAGCACCCGCAGCGTCGTGGTCTTGCCCGAACCGTTCGGCCCAAGGAAGCCATGAACCACGCCAGGCCCCTCGACGCGCAAGTCCAACCCGTCGAGCGCCCGGCTCGGTGAGCCGCGCACGAGGCCCCGGTAGCTCTTCTTGAGTCCCCTCGCCTCGATTACCGGTGCACCCGTAGCCCGCTCCTCTCGCCAGCGGGGCCGAAGGACCCGTGCTCGGAGTGGATGCTAGCGATATTCCACGGCGCGGTGCGAGCAAGGACCATCCGGTGAGCGGTCCTCCTCAGAGCACCCGCCACTGCAACAGGGCGGTTGAGGCCGAGTGCACCCACGCGTGAGGCGTCAGGAGCGAACGCTGTTCCAGACGATATGCGACACCCCAGCTATTGTCTGGATTCCATAGGCCTCGGTCGGCTGAGCAGTGCTGAGTACGGCGATCTCATATGAGTGATCGCGCCCTGACACGCTTCCTATACTGTTGGTCTGCCACCCTGTGGGCACCGGTAGCCAACCGTTCTTGAGAGCGACCGTTGCTGGCGCAGTCACCCCCGCCGAGACGCCCCATGCCTCGCTGGCAACCACGTTTGACATGAGGCTGAGTTCATATGCACGGTCTGCGTTTGAAAGTAGGGCGTTCGGGTGTTCGAGCAAGGTAAGCAGGGCAACCTGGTCAGATGCCGTCGTCTGGGTCAATCCCCAGTAGCCGCCACGCCCGGGAATAATAGCATTGAGACCGGCGAGCCGGTCGAATGCCGCCAAACCGGCGGAGCGCCCGATGTCGTTCCACAGTGCACTAGCGGAACTGTTGCTGCTGTCTTCGATCATCTGGACTGCGAGCTGCTGCTCGGTGCTCGTGAGAGCTCGACCGGCGGTGTTGGCTTGGTGGAGGAGCGTCGCGAGGATATCCACCTTGACGATACTTGCCGTGTCCTGTGCGACCGTCGGGTCGTAGAGGGTTGTGCGACCGGTAAGGTTGTTTCGAACGGCGACTGTCGTCTTGCCGGCGCGGGTGGCAAGCCAGGAGGCGAGGCGCTTCCCGAGCAGCGAGGGAGGCGCTACTGGCAGGCTCGTGTAGGCGATCCAGTAGCCGCCGGTGGCGTCACGTGCTATCCCGACAGCTGCTCCGGGTAGATGCCCGCTACCAGCTGATCCGTAGTATTTGGCGGTTCCGAATGTGAAGATTCCGCCGTCGCTGGCGACTTCCCAGTAGCCGTGTCCGCCGGGGGTTGCTGCCATTGCGACGATGGGTTGGTTGAGTGGTTTGCCGCCCATGGATCCGTAGTATTTGGCGGTTCCGAATGTGAAGATTCCGCCGTCGCTGGCGACTTCCCAGTAGCCGTGTCCGCCGGGGGTTGCTGCCATTGCGACGATGGGTTGGTTGAGTGGTTTGCCGCCCATGGATCCGTAGTATTTGGCGGTTCCGAA
>JAJZDJ010000057.1:14126-16572 GCA_021828685.1 Actinomycetes bacterium
ATGTGAAGATTCCGCCGTCGCTGGCGACTTCCCAGTAGCCGTGTCCGCCGGGGGTTGCTGCCATTGCGACGATGGGTTGGTTGAGTGGTTTGCCGCCCATGGATCCGTAGTATTTGGCGGTTCCGAAGGCCTGCACCCCTCCCGGGCGATCCGACCCGCTGACCGTGGACGCCGCTGCTGCTGGTAGCGCCCCTGCCATCCCTACCACGCCAGCAGACAGTGTGAGCGCTATGCCACAAAAGGCCAGATGCCCCAGATGCCTTAGATGCCTTAGATGCCTTAGATGCCCCAGATGCCCCCCCACGCGGCGCACCCGACGACTGAGTGTATGGATCCAGAAAGTCATGGACTGTTGATTCCCCGTGCGTATCGCGATACCGCCGCGAAATCGTGTCGGTCCCGTTACAAATCCGGTTACTTCTCCTAGTCAGAACCGCTTGCAGTCTTCTCGGCTGCCAGCACCTGAAGCGTGAGTGATCATCGCCTGAGTGCAGGCCGCGATGGGGGGCGGCTGCCGGTTCGGTGGAGACCGACGGTAAGCCCGGCGATACTCCGACTGGATTCGATGGTTGGAAAGCGGCCGACGAGCGGCCAGGTTGATCCGACGAGTGCGGACGGCCGGTTTCCGCTGACTGACGGACGAGCGGAGTCACCGCGAACCACCACCGTGGGGTGCGCCGCTACTGTCGGACGACTCTGTGGAGTTGTCTGCCAGCTAGGGTCTGGCTTCGTCGTTTAGGAGCAGGTCGCTCAAACGACTGATACCTTATACAGCTGAGTGAGAAGGTCCTAAAGGAGCTTGGGAAGCTCTACCAGTTCCACGTCTACGACAATGCCGGCCACGCCTTCTTCTCGGTGGACAGCACCAAGTACCGTACCGAGGCGGCGCTCGACGGATGGAAGAAAGTGCGCGACTGGTTCTCCTTGCATTTGACGGTCGAGTAGGCCAGGTATGTCAGCTCGCCAGCGGCGTGATCCGCTCGAGCGTGTCAACGAGACGGTCCCGTTCGGTCTCAATGTCGTAATGGGCTTGAAGGTTCAGCCAGAACTCGTCGCTGGTAGCGAAGTAGCGGGCGAGGCGCAGCGCGGTGTCGGCTGTGATTCGACGGGTACCGTGGACAATCTCGTTGATCCTCCTCGGAGGTACGCCGATCGCGACTGCGACCCTGCGTTGTGTGAGCCCGAGCGGAGCCAGGTACTCGTCTTGGAGGATCTCGCCAGGGTGGATGGGGGGGTAAAGGCTATGGACCACGGGGGTAGCTCCTTTGGTTCAGTGGTAGTCGGTGATCTCCACGTCGTGTGCTCCTGCGGAGGTCCAGCGAAAGCAGATGCGCCACTGGTCGTTGACCCGGATGCTGTAGCTGCCGGCTCGGTCGCCACGGAGCTTCTCCAACTTGTTTCCCGGAGGGACCCGAAGGTCGTTGAGGGTCCGAGCAGCGTTGAGCAAAAGCAGCTTGCGGTGCGCGGCGCGGTTGACCGCTGGCCCGAACCGACGTGCTCGTCGGCGATGCCAGACGGCCTCGGTGTCGCGATCAGCGAATGACGCCAGCACACTCCAGGAGTATAACGATCAGCGTTATGAACGTCAAGCGTTATAGGTCGTCCTCGCTGCCGGCTACGGCGCCGGGGTGGCGGGCGTAGCATGTCCGGAGTGAAACGAAGACCGACGGATCGGGGAGTGAGTTGAACCGGCTGGTCGGCCGGGCTGACGAGTTGGACCGGCTCGTCGCAGCCTTCGACGGGCTCGTATCGGGTCGGTCGTCGTGGGTTCGAGTGACCGGCGAACCTGGGATCGGGAAGACACGTCTCGGCGGAGAGCTCTGCGGAATCGCAGCAGAGCGCGGGGCGGTCGTGCTCGGCGGCCGGGGGGGCGGAGCTCGAGTCCGATCTTTCTTTCGGCTTGGTTATCGACGCCTTCGACGACCATCTGGGGTCGCTGGACAAGGATCGCCTGGCGCGTCTGTGTGGCCGCCAGCGCGGTGAACTGCAGCCGCTGTTCCCGGCGCTCGACACGGTCGAAGGTGCCAGACGCCGGGTGGCCGAGGATCAGCGTTACCCCACCTACCGCGCCCTTCGCCTACTCGTTGCCCGACTGGCTGATCCGGGGCCGCTATTATTGGTCTTCGACGACCTGCACTGGTCGGACGGCGCGTCGCTCGGGTTCGTATCGTTCCTCCTGGCCCATCCCCTTGAGGCGCCGGTACTGATGGTGCTCATCTGGCGACCGGGAGAGGCACCGGGTCTCGCCGACACACTCTCGCGGGCGGCGCACGACGAGCCCGCGGCTGCAGTCACGCTCGCAGGCCTTCCTGAGGAGGCGGTTGGGGAACTTTTGGCGGAGGCCGATCGGTCGAGGCTTCGCGTCGTGTTCGAGGCGAGCGGGGCTAATCCATTTTACGCTCAAGCGTTGGCTTCTTACTTCACGCAGAACAGGCGTTCCGGGAAC
>JAJZDJ010000299.1 GCA_021828685.1 Actinomycetes bacterium
TTTCGGATCGACCCGCACCTGGTGCGGGGCCTCGACTACTACACCCGCACCACCTTCGAGTACGCCGGGCTTTCCCTGGACTCGTCGCAGAACGCGCTCGGCGGCGGGGGCCGCTACGACGGGCTCGTCGCGGCGATGGGCGGCCCTGACACGCCGGCGGTCGGGTTCGCGATCGGCGTCGAGCGGACACTTCTAGCGCTCGAAGCTGGTAGCGGCTCCAGGGCGGACGCAGAGCGCCTCGACGCTTTCGTGGTCGACTTCGCGGGCGGCGACGCTGCGCGCGATATCTCGGCCCGGCTTCGCGCTGGTGGTTTTCGCGTGGACCGGGCGTTCGACTCGCGCTCCGCGAAGTCGCAGTTCAAGTCGGCGGACCGCTCGGGGGCGCGTTTCGCTCTTGTCGTCGGACCCGACGAGCTCGCGGCGGGCACGGTCGGGGTGAAAGACCTTTCCGGCGGTGTCCAGGAGCCGATCCTGCTGGCCGACCTCGAGTCGGAGCTTCGCCGTCGCCTCGGCCGGCGCACCCCCTGATTACAATCGGTGCCTTGATCGCCGTAGCCCTCGCCGTCGTCGCCACAGCAGTCGTGGCGTTGCTTGTCGGAGCCGGTCTTTCGCTTCGACGCAGCGCCCGGGAGCTGGCCGGCCTCGTCGAGGAACTCGAGGGCCGCTTCGAGGCGGTCGTCGGTGAGGCCGAAGCGACCATCGACCTGGCGCGCGGCGAGCTCGCACGCGTAGACGACCTGGTCGGCTCGGCGGAAGCGATCACAGCCACAGTGGGATCCGCGTCGCGGGTCGCGCACGCTGTCCTCGCTGCACCGCTCATCAAGGCGGTGGCGATCGGCTCGGGGACTCTGCGGGCGGGACGCAGTCTGAGGGGGCGGCGCTGATGCTAAAGCGCGCGAGGTGGCTCGCTACCGGCGTCGCTATCGGCGCCGGCGGGTCGGTGTGGCTTAAGAGGAGAGCGAGGTCGGCGCTGGAACGCTACGCTCCGCCCGGCCTGCTCGAGGCCGCGTCGCGGCGGTTGCGGGGTGCGTTAGCGGACGGAAGGACGGCGATGAGGGAACGCGAAGCCGAACTGAAAGGCGGCGGTCCCGCCTCGCAGCGCTCCGACGGTAACGTTCGTAGGCGTAGGTCCCGCAACCTCTAGTCTTGTAAGGCCATGGAAGCCAACGCCCTACGTCGCGCCTTCACTTCGTTCTTTGCCGAGCGCGACCACAACCCTGTCGCCTCGGCGGGGCTGATCCCTCATCACCCCAGGGCGCCCCTGTTCACCAACGCCGGGATGAACCAGTTCATACCGTACTTCCTAGGCGAGGAAGTGCCGCCGTACAAGCGGGCGACGAGCATCCAGAAGTGCGTGCGGATCCGAGGCAAGCACGACGACATCGACCTGATCGGCAGGACCACCCGGCATCTCACTTTCTTCGAGATGCTCGGCAATTTCAGTTTCGGCGACTATTTCAAGGAACTTGCGATTCCCTTCGCGTGGGAGTTGCTAACGGAGGTTCTCCGCCTCGACGGGGACCGCCTCTGGGTGAGCGTCTACCGCGACGACGACGAGGCCGCCGACATTTGGCGCGACTCGGTCGGCGTCGACGCGCGCCGGATTGTCCGGATGGACGAGGACAACTTCTGGGAGATGGGCGACACCGGCCCCTGCGGGCCGTGCTCGGAGCTCTACTTCGACAGGGGCCCCGAATGGGGCGACGAGGGCGGCCCCGCCGAAGGCGGCGAGGAGCGCTACGTCGAGGTTTGGAACCTGGTGTTCATGCAGTTCGACCGCCAGGGCGACGCGTCGCTTGTGGCGCTTCCGAAACCGAACATCGACACCGGTGCTGGCCTCGAGCGCATCCTCACCCTTGTCGAGGGTGTACCGACCATCTGGGACACGACGGTCCTGCGCCCGATAATCGCAGCGGCGGAGGCGATGACCGGTCGGACCTACGGAGACGACCCGGCGGTGGACGTGTCGCTTCGGATCCTTGCCGACCACGCACGGTCGATGACTTTCCTGATAGGCGACGGAGTCGTGCCGAGCAACGAGGACCGAGGCTACGTCCTTCGTCGCCTCATACGACGCGCGGTCCGCCAGGCATTCGCGCTCGGGGTGGACAAGCCGGCTACGCCCGGCCTGGTCGACGCCTGCGTCGAGGTGATGCACGGCGCGTACCCTGAACTCGACACCGAGCGCGGTCTTATCACAGACGTTGCAGGCCGTGAAGAGGCGCGGTTCCGGGCGACGTTGCGGTCAGGTCTGACGATGCTCGACGCCGAGTTGGCCGCCGGGTCGCAGGCGATATCGGGCGAGACGGCGTTCCGGCTGCACGACACTCACGGTTTTCCTGTCGAGCTGACCCGCGAGATCGCCGCTGAGCGCGGCGCGAGCCTCGACGAGGACGGCTTCGCTGCGGCGATGGAACGCCAGCGCCAACTTTCGCGTGCCGGCGGCCGGGCGCCTGCGGCCGGCGTCGACCGGGTCGGCGACTACAGGGCCCTGCGCGACGAGAACGGCCCGAGCACTTTCGTCGGCTACGAAACCTTGTCGGTTACCACGTCGGTCGTCGCCACGCTTCAGAGCGCGGAAGGCGAGTTCGAGATATTCTTAAAGGAGACCCCGTTCTACGCTGAGGGCGGCGGGCAGGTAGGTGACTCGGGGATCATCGAGACCGACACCGGCCGGGCGGTAATCAGGGACACGACGCGCGCACTGCCGGACCTGTACCGCCACGTCGCCTCCCAGGTCGACGGCGAGATCCGCGCGG
>JAJZDJ010000300.1 GCA_021828685.1 Actinomycetes bacterium
CGCCGCCGAGCGCGTTCTGCGACGAGTCCAGGGAAAGCCCGGCGTACTCGAAGGTGGTGCGGGTGTAGTAGTCGAGGCCCCGCACGAGGTGCGGGTCGATCCGAAACGGCACCGACAGGGCCTTTAAGCCGGCCTCGACCCGGCGCAGGTGCGCGTCGCAGTCGGCGCAGAGGTTGTCGACCTGGCGGGGGGCGGCGGAGCTGACAGCACGACACGGCTCCCTTTTACAGTCAAGGACCCGCAGAGGGTTCGCTTCGATGCGGTCGCGATGCTCGTCGCAGAGCTCCTCCCGTCTCGCCGTCAGGTACTCGACGAGCTTCTCGCGGTAGGCGGGCCGGCACGCCTGGTCGCCGAGCGAGTTCACGAGAAGCTCGACGCTGTCGATGCCGAGCGACGCGAAGTACTCCCATCCGAGGGCTATCACCTCGACGTCGAGGTCAGGGTCGGGACTTCCGAACGCCTCGATCCCAACCTGGTGGAACTCCCTGAAACGGCCGGCCTGCGGGCGTTCGAATCGGAAGTTCGAAGCCGCGTACCACGCCTTCCACGGTGTCGCCGGGCGGTGCTGGATGAAAGCCCGGGCAACCGACGCCGTCACCTCGGGGCGCAACGCCACGTGCCGGCCGCCCTTGTCGACGAAGTCGTACATCTCCTTTCGGACCACGTCGGTCGTGTCGCCGATCCGGGAGAAGACGCTCACGTCCTCGAAGGTGGGGGTTAGGATCAGCCCGTACCCGGCGCCCGAGACCGTCGAAGCGAAAGCGGTGAGCACCGCCTGCCACTCGGCGGACTGTGACGGCAGCACATCGAAGGTACCTGGCGGGTTGCGAAGCTCGGGCATCGCAGAGGAGGCTACCCGAGCCGGCGCTCAGCCCCGGTTTGGCAGGACCCGGTACGCGTCGTAGACGGAATCGATGCGCTTCAACGCAGAGATCACCGAGTCGAGGTGGCCGGGGTCGGCGAGCTCGAACTCGAAGCGCATCCGACTCACCCGGTCGCTGCCGGTGAGCGACTCGCTTCGAAGGATGTTGAGGTGGTTGTCGGAGATCACCTTCCACACGTCGACACCGAGGCGGGTCCGGTCCAACGCCTTCAGCTCGACGGCGGCTACGAAGCTTCCGTTCGACGCCGAGTCCCATTCGACTTCGATCATGCGTCCCACCTCGCTCGAAGCGAGCGACGCAGCGTTGGAGCAGTCGCTTCGATGCACACTCACCCCCCTACCGCGGGTGACGAAGCCGACGATCTCGTCGCCGGGAACCGGGGTGCAGCAACGAGACAGCCTCACCATCATGTCGTCGAGGCCTTCGACGTGGACCCCGACCCCGCTTCTCGTGGGACCCCCGCGCCGGGGCTGGCGGGCGGTGCTCGGAAGCTGCTCCTCGTGTTCGCCGCCGCGCAGGTCGCGTGCGATGCGCTGCGCGATCGACTGCGCCGAGACACGGCTCTCGCCTATCGCCGCGTGCAGCGCGTCGAGGTCGCTGTAGCTGAGCGCCTCGATGACGTTCGCCAAGGTCTGGGAGTTCGCGAGCTTCTGGACCGGCAGGCCCTCCTTGCGCAACGCCTTGACGAGGTCCTCGCGGCCGGACTCGATAGCGTCCTCGCGGCGCTCCCGGCTGAACCACTGGCGGATCTTGTTGCGCGCTCTCGGGCTCGCCGCGATCTTCAACCAGTCACGGCTGGGGCCGGCCGAGGGGACCTTCGAGGTGAAGATCTCGACGGTGTCGCCGGAGCCGAGCCGCGAGTCGAGCGGCACCAGGCGCCCGTTGAGCTTCGCGCCGATGCAGCGGTGACCGACCTCGGTGTGGATCGTGTACGCGAAGTCGATCGGAGTGGAGTTGGTCGGCAGCGAGACGACGTCGCCTTTCGGCGTGAACACGTACACCTCGTCGGTGTCGAGGTCGAGCTTGAGGGTCTCGAGGAACTCCAACGGGTCCGACGTCTCCGCCGACCAGTCGACGATCCGCTGAAGCCAGGCGACGTCAGCGGCGGACGCCTTCTCCTTGTAGCCCCAGTGCGCAGCGATACCCCACTCGGCTCTGCGGTGCATCTCGACCGTGCGGATCTGCGCTTCGAGGGTCTTGCCCTGCGGTCCGACGACGGTGGTGTGCAGAGACTGGTAAAGGTTGAACTTGGGGGTGTTGACGTAGTCCTTGAAGCGCCCGGGGATCGGCGTCCAAGCCCCGTGCACCGCTCCGAGCGCCGCCCAGCAGTCCTTGACCGACTCGACGATTATCCGGACGCCGACGAGGTCGTAGATGTCGTCGAACTCTTTTCCTTTCACCACCATCTTCTCGTAGATCGAGTAGAGGTGCTTCGGGCGCCCGGTGACCTGGCCGAGCACCCGCGCGGCGTCCAGACGCTCCTTGACATGGCCGACGACCTGGGTGAGGTAGATGTCGCGCTCGGGGGCGCGGCTCGCGACCATCTGGTCGATCTCGGCGTAGCGGCGCGGGTGCAGGGCGGCGAAGGCGAGGTCCTCGAGCTGCCAGCGCATGTCCTGAATCCCGAAGCGGTGAGCGAGCGGGGCGTAGATGTCGAGGGTCTCCTGGGCAGAACGCTTCTGCTTCCACTCGGGCATCGCGGCGATCGTCTGCATGTTGTGGAGCCGGTCCGCGAGTTTGATCAGCAGCACGCGAGGGTCTTTGGCCATCGCGACGAGCATCTTGCGCATCGTCGCCGCCTGCTGCGCCTGGCGGGAGTCGAAGCGGACACGGTCGAGCTTGGTGA
>JAJZDJ010000058.1 GCA_021828685.1 Actinomycetes bacterium
GGACTCAGTAATGACCGCCAAGAACAACCACCCGGAACTCATCGAGAAGCTGGCAGAGGGGATCAGCAACCTCACGACGTCCGAGGAGTGGCAGCGCCACCTCGACTTCCAGTCCAAGTTCCACCGCTACTCGTTCAACAACGTGCTCCTCATCGCTGCCCAGTGCCACGAGGCGAGCCAAGTGGCAGGCTTCAACGCCTGGCGGAAGATGAACCGCTTCGTCCGCAAGGGAGAGAAGGCCATCTGGATTCTCGCCCCGATGGTCTACAAGAACACCGACGCCCAGGACGGCGAGGATGATCGGGTCATCCGGGGCTTCAAGTTCGTCCCCGTGTTCGACGTCGCCCAGACTGACGGCGAAGAGCTGCCCACCATCTGCAACCGCCTCGACGGCGACGACCCTGCCGGGCATTACACGACGCTCCTCAGCGTCGCCAGGTCCATCGGCTTCGCGGTCGAGGACCACGAGTTCGACGGCTCCACGAACGGCGACTGCACGCACAGCGAGCACCGCATCCGGGTCGAGACCCGGAACACCCCCGCACAGCGGGTGAAGACGCTCGCCCACGAGATCGCACACGCCCTGTTGCACGAGCAGTTCGACAGCCGGGCACTCGCCGAGCTGGAAGCCGAATCCACGGCCTACGTCGTTTGCCAGTCACTTGGACTCGACAGCAGCGACTACTCCTTCGGCTATGTCGCAACCTGGGCCGGTGGTGGCGAGCAAGCCATCGCCGGTATCAAGGCATCCTGCGAGCGCATCCAGCGCACCGCAGCGACCATCCTCCGGGCCTTCGAGCCCGCAGCACAGGAGGAGGCGGCGTAAGCCGTCTCCTCCCCAGTGTCGCAACTGGTACTTCCAGCCCCAGCATTGCGACACAGGCGGCTACGAATGATGGTGGGGACGTCTCGGAAGCGGGATTGGCAGTCGCTACCGCAATCGTACGGAACCGCTTACCCCTCGCGCACGAGGATCGAGCAGATGACGTCCTCCGGACACGACGCCGGATCGACGGTCTCGGCATGCCGGGCAAGGTCTTGAAGCTCACGCCGGGTAGCGCGAAGTTCGGCAAGCCGGGCGTCGATCTGCACCAGATGGTGGTGCAGCAGCTCTCGCACGTGCACGCACGGTGCCCGCCCCTCGGAACGGATGGCGAGCACCTGGGATATCTCCCGCAGGGTCAGACCGGCCGCCTGCGCATGCTGCACGAACCGGAGCCGCTGCAATGCGTCCCTGTCGTAGGAGCGGTAACCATTCGCCTCCCGCTCTGCCGGGGGCAGGAGCCCAATCTCCTCGTAGTAGCGGATCGTCTTCGCCGGGACCCCGCTCGCCGCAGCCAGTTCCCCGATCTTCATGCCTCACCTCCTTGACCTTCCAGTGCACTGGAAGGCGTACCCTCATCGTAGGAGGTATCGCCATGAACGTCAGCATCTTGCACACCGAAGACTGCCCGAACCTGGAGCCGCTCCTCGCCGAGCTGCGAAGGCTGATCGACGGCCGCGACGACGTCACCCTGACGACGACGCCAGTCCGCTCGGATGACGACGCCCTGCTCCTTGGCTTCCACGGCTCACCGACCATCCTCATCGACGGGAACGACCCGTTCCCCGGACCATCCGGACCCGTCGGGCTCTCCTGCCGGAGCTACCCCTGCTGTGCCGACGCTGCCGGACGTGCTCCCGGATACCCGACCCGGGAGAGGCTTGCCGAGGTGTTGCAGCTCACCTCGTGACCATCTCGACCTGACGGCCGTTCGTGATTCGCCTCTGGTGACGCTGCTGCGCAGCACCTCCTGCGTGGAGGCGTGGATCGTCTTCGAACGCCATACGGGACGCGAGCGTCCCCGGTAGCAGACCGCTGCCTTGTCCGCTGCAAGGCCCAAGAGCGAGACGCCGTTCCGGCGTGACCTATTCCGCGCGGCAGTCGGCCTGCTCTCCACCGTGGCATCGATCCAACACACCACGGAGGTGCACACAATGCGCAGCAACACAACCACCACGACGACCGCTACGAAGGCGGCATCCCGCCAGAGCCGGGGAGACTCGGTCAATGCAGTCACCCTCATCGGCCGCCTCGTCGCAGCCCCTGCTCCTCGGGAGACTGCTTCCGGCAAGCACGTCACGACCGCACGGGTCGCAGTGCAGGCAGGGTCTCATCCGGACTTCTTCGACATCGTGCTCTGGGGCCAGATGGCCGACTTTGCGACCCGATACCTGACGAAGGGTCGGCTCGTGTACGTGGCTGGCAGGCTCAGCTCACGCCAGTGGCAGGCCACCGACGGCAGCACTCGACGCACTGTCGAGATAGTCGCCAACCGGCTCCAGGCGCTCTCCAAGAGCGCTCCGGCCGTCCCAGCGGCGTAACTACCAGGGTTCGTCCCCGGTGGGGCTCACGGAGCCCTGCCGGGGATGTCTGCCATCACGTGTCGCCCAGGGCCTCCAGGAACGCCCGGGGCGTCATCACGACGAGTCCCGGACGCTGCACCGTGGTGAGGTCCGGGTCCCCGGATACCAGCACGGCCGCACTTGCAGCCTCCGCCAGGAGGACGAGGAAGTCGTCGTCGGGATCATCGGTGATGGGATCGTCTCCCTCCGGGGGATCGTCCACGACGACGACCACCTCCCGGATCGCATCCACGAACCGGTGCGCATCCTCGATGCTCAGGTAGCGCCGGAACTTCGGGCGGTCCAGCACGTCCGACAGCTCGTCGAGCAGCACCGGCGAGACGACGAGCTGAAACCGCCCAGCCCTCGCAGCAAGGAGCAGACGAGCGGACACGCCCTCCCGCGACGTGACAGCCGCTACGAAGACGTTCGTGTCGAAGACGATCCGGCGCGGATCATTCACCGCTCACCGTTCGTGCCCGCCGCTCCCGACGGACGGCACGCACCTCGGTCACGCCTTGCGCGAGCGCTGCGTCCTCATCGAGGGTGCTCGTCGAGGCAACCCGCTCCAGCAACTCCTGCAGCTCGTCCCGCACTGCATCGCCGTGGCCGCTCCGAAGATATGACCGCAGCGCATCCTCGATGACAGCGCTCTCGGACCGGTTGGACGTGAGCGCCGCAGCCTTCGCTGCCGTGAGCACGTCGGAGTCGAGGTAGACGGTCGTCTTCTTCTTTGCCATGCCTGGATTCTACCACTAATCCGTCATGACGTCATGACGGTACCATGACGCCCGCTCTCCGTCGTGTGGGGTTCGGTGCTTCCCAGGATCACACGGAGCCGCACGGCCTCAAGGCGCTGCGAGCCGCCGCTGCGGACCCGCTGGTCCTTCGCTCCGGTACTCGCGGAGGACTCCGTCCTCTTCCCTGGACCCCGTGCTCCCGCTCCGTGCCCGTTGCGCGCCCAAGAACCCACACGGGAGAGGAGCGCCATCATGACCAACACCGTCACCGACATCGCTGGGCTCGTCGAGTACCACCTCGTCGCATCCGCTCCGGACGACGACGCTGCCCACGCCAACCTCGTGCAGCTTGTGCAGAAGCTCGAGCTACTGGCGCCACGTCCGCTCTGGCGAGAGGTGACGTGGGTCTTCTGCGACCGCTGCGGGTGCTCGGTCGATACCGACCTCATCCACCCCGACGGCCACCACTACGATCCCGACGGCGACTTCTACTGCGCCGACTGCTGGGCAGGTTGATCGCCCTTCACTTCAACATTCCTCTTCGCACGAACCAGCGCGGTTCCCACCTGCCACCTCCCGCGATACACCTGCTCAAAGCACTCGGGGTACTTATAGAGCACCTCGCGCACCAGCGGGGCGCTCTGTCCAACTCCGAGCGCCGGGAGAAGAGTCGCGAGTTCTTCCGCGGACTGATCTCCTTGAGCACGGGCGAGGGCGTGAACACAGGCGCGCGTCAGCACGGTCCTTCGTTGCTGCTCGCCAGCGAGTTGCTGCCAGCTCGGAACCGCTGGTAGTGCGCGGTCCACGCGAGCAATCGCCTGGACGTATTCGGCACTGAACGCACCAACGACACTGAAAGCCTGGCCGACGCCGTTTCGGAAGCCGACCCGACGCTCCTCTGGCATCCGGTGATAGAGGTATCCGCCACCACCAACAAGCACGACGGCGATCAGAAACTTGAGCCACGGATTGAGACTGCCCGTGAGCTTGTCGAAGATGCCCCAGATGCCAAGGCCCAGTCCTCCCGTGAGCATCGCTCCTGCGTGGAATAGAGTGCCGATGGCTCCAGCGTCACCGCCCGCGCTGAGGACCTCCCGCCAGGCCCGCACTTCGTCGCGCGAGAACTCACGGCCGTACACAGCTCGGATAGCCTTTCGGTCTTCGCTCATGTAGAAGGCCCGGAGCAATAAAGCCAGCGTCACGGATGGAATATCGTCAGCGTCCTCTCCGCGTAGTTTCTCCACTCGATCTTGTTCCTCGGCCGACAACAGTCCTTCCGGAACCTGACGCACAACCCGAAGAAGGGGTGCGTACGATGCATTGAAGTGCTGCACAAACGCGGCGGTCGCCACATCCTCCTTGTCGCACCACTCCCGGTGGTGCTCTTTGATCTCTTCGAGGACGTGACGTGCGCAGAAGAGGCGGAGCATCCCGCTGTTCGCGCCATTCACCAACGTCGTTGGCTTTCCCTCGTGCCGGCACGCGTAGATGATGTCGTTGCGTAGCGTGTTCGCGTCCACGACCACAAGAGAAGCCCGCCAGAGTGCCGTCGCTGGAAAGACACCGTCAGCATCCGGCAGACGAGTGGCAGTAGAACTGTTCTGCAGGTGAAGGTGCCGCACCATGCCCTGTACGAGCACCTGCAGCTCCGCAGCGCGCTGCCGCTCTCCCTCTTGATGAGCTGCGAACGTAGGAAAGAGGAGGGAAGCCTGGTCGTGAATCGTGTCAGCGTCACCTCGAAGCTCGTCTATGACGGTGCGGGGCGGACTGGCGAACGCCGTCGGGTCTTCGGCCCCTCCGGACCCTCCTGCACTTCCAGCGTGTGCGTCGTCTACCACATCTCACTTCCCTGTACTTCTCCGACGAACGGTCGAGTTGCACCGGCCCTGGTGAAACAGACGCGCCCGGCTACATTCATCGTACGCGAGGGTTGTGATGGCAGAGTGGGCCGGACTCTCGTTACTCACTGTGCTGGTCCTGTTCAAACCTGACGGCGGCCGATACGCCTGGGCCGACTGCCGGGACTGTGCGACCTAAAGAAAGCGCAGTCCGTACGGCGACTGGTACGCCTGGTCTGCCGGGGGTCGTGATCGTGCAAGCGCTCGCACCTGGTCGGATGATGCCTCGAACGTCGTCGCTCCACGGCGGACGTAGTACTTCGGATGCGCCGGATCGACCCCGTAGGGCGGCTGATCACCCTGATCGACCGTCAGCTCAATGACCTCCAGGGCGCTCCCATCATCACCTTCCTCGGATACCCGGGCAACTCGGAAGTGAGGCACCGGGGTCACGGTCGATGACACGAATTGTGCCACCGTGTCGCACTCCTTCTGAATATCGACCCCGCTGAGGCCAACGATCGCGCCACCGTCCGTTACACCGAACAGGATGTGGCCACCATCACCATTCGCGAATGCAGCCACAATCGCACATACCTTGTTGCGAAGATCGCTCCCAGACGGCGGCAGAATGCTCTTGAACTCCACCGTTGGTCCTTCACCGCCGGATATCAGCGCTTGGAGTTCGGTCATCGGCTCGACGACGAACTCGACGCCGGGGTCAGCGTTCAGGGTGTTGGGGTAGTTGATGAACTTCCGGTCGATCCACTCCGACCGCTCTTTCAAGACGACCCATGCCCCGGTCGGCAGTCCATGTGGCAGTGGGAATCGCACGACCTGTGACGATTCGGCTGACAGCGCTTCCGATGGCCCCGGTGCCACGGACGCAAGCTCCACGACCATGCCGTGAAGCCCGTTCCCTTCAATGTGAACCTCGACCTCTGCCGACCCGAGCATGACCTTCGCGATGCGACCCCGGAGGTCCGTCAGTTGGAACACCGGCGTCGCATGATCAACAGAGCCACCCGGAGGGAGAGCGCACCCGAAGTACGCGGCTACTGCTTGTGCAAATGACACGAAGGATGGGCCGTCTCCGATGAGGGAACCGAAGCCGGGACCGGATGCCAACGATTGGGATGCCAAGTCGTACAGCGTGGATGGCCAGGGCAGCGGGTCGAAGAACCCGTACTTCTGCAGGCTCGATCGCTTGTGCCATTGAAGCGTGTGGCCTTCCGCCGTGTCGGCGAGCCGGACCGTGACGCCGTCGATCTCCGCCTCGTGGGACCGTAGCCATGCTGCACCCTCAGAGCCCGATATCTCACATGAGAGAAAGACGACCTCGTCGTATGACCACCGACGCGATGCCCAGCTTGCCGGTGCAACGCCGCTCGTCATCTCGACGTGCGTGGCATCCCAGTGGTCCTGCTGGCGCACAGCACCAACACGCACCCAGAGAGTGGGCTCGACTTCAACAAGTGCAATGACGTCGGCAGGCGGGAGCTGACCGGACTCGTTCACGGTGCGACCCCCGCTGCCATGAGTTCGGCCTGCTGCATCACGAGCTGGACTGCCGCCTCCTGCTTGTCGGGCGGATAGCGATACTTCGTAAGAAGCCGACGGATATGCCGCCGCAGGGATGCCCGCACTTGTTCCTTCCTGTCCCAGTCCACCGTCGCGTTCGCCCGTACGACATCCACCAACTCCTGGGCGATCCTCTTGAGAACGTCGTCACCGAGTTCCATGACTGCGGAATCGTTCTGGCAGACAGCGTCGTAGAAAGCGAGTTCGTCGTCGCGGAGCCCGAGGGTCTCTCCTCGGTCGTGCTCGCCCTTCATCTCCTTCGCCAGCTCCACCAGCTCGGCGATCACCTCAGCAGCGGTAAGCGAGCGGTTGTTGTAGGAGTGCATCGCCCGTTCCAGCATCTCGGAGAACTTCCGCTCGGCGACGACGTTCCGTTTCGACTGTGAGCGGACTTCTCCAGAGAGCAGACGCCGTAGAAGTTCGATCTGGACGTTCGGGTGGGGGTTCGTTGAAAGACGTTTGGCGAACTCCTCGTCGATGATGCTGAGGTCCGGTCGTCCGATACCAGAGGCCGCATAGATGTCGATGACTCCAGCCGAGGTCACAGCGTCAGAGACGACCTGGCGGATGGCGGTCTCCAGCTCGACGTGGTCATCGCTCGCAGCCCGATCATCTGCCCGTGCCCGGCGCAGCTCGACAGCGACCGCCTGGAAGAAGGCCAAGTCGTCCCGGTACGGAGCAGCGTCCGGTGACGACACGGCAAGGGTGAAGCTCTGAGTCGCTACTCGGACGTGCTGGAGGAAACGCTCGGAAAGCTCCATGTCCACGCCGCCGAGGAGGTGCTCCAGTGCTGCCATGATCGCTTCGATCCGGGCCTGGTCGCTTCCCGAATCCAGCGCTTCCCTCCACGGGCAGCCGTACAGCAACTCACAACAGACCTCGTGGTGTTCCTGGAGGAGAGCAAGCGCCTCGTCAATCGGGGCGCCAACCTCCTGGCGCGCACGATCGCGGTCCGTGTAATCCGCGAGCGCAGCTCGGAGGCTCTCGGCAATTCCGATGTAGTCCACGACCAGGCCACCGGGCTTGTCCCGGAACGTCCGGTTGACCCGAGCGATCGCCTGCATGAGTCCGGCTCCCCGCATCGGCTTGTCCACATACATCGTGTGGAGCGACGGCGAGTCGAACCCCGTGAGCCACATGTCCCGCACGATGACCAGCTCCAGGGGATCGTCCGGGTCCTTCGCTCGCTGCTTCAGAGCAGCAAGCCGATCCTTGCTGCGAACGTGGCGGTTCAGCTCGGGGCCATCAGATGCGGAACCCGTGATGACGACCTTGATCTTCCCGGCCGTGTCGTCCGTAGAGTGCCAGTCGGGCCGAAGCTTCACGATCTGGTCGTACAAGTCCACGCAGATACGGCGGCTCATGCAGACGATGAGCCCCTTGCCGACCTCTGCGGCCTGTCGCTTCTCCCAGTGCTCGACGATGTCCTGGGCTACCTCGGCGATGCGCTTCTCTGCTCCGACGATGGCCTCGATGCGAGCCCACCTCGTCTTGAGGCGCTCCCTCGGTTCTACTTCCATGAGTTCGGTGACGTCCTCGAACTCCTCGTCGATGGCGGCGCGACCCTCATCAGGAAGATCGACCTTCGCAAGGCGGGCTTCGTAGTACACCCGTACAGTCGCCTCGTCCTCCACGGCCTGGGTGAGGTCGTACACATCGACGTACTCGCCGAAGATGGCTCTCGTGTCCTTGTCCGCCGTCTCGATCGGGGTGCCGGTGAAGCCCATGAAGGCTGCATGCGGAAGAGCGTCCCGCAAGTTCCGTGCAAGCCCGTCGATGAGGTCGTACTGGGTTCGGTGGGCTTCGTCAGCTACCACCACGATGTTGCGGCGATCCGAGAGGAGCGGGAACGACCGGTTTGCGTCGCGGTCTCCCTTCGTGAGGCCGAATTTTTGCATCGTCGAAAAGACAATGCCGCCCGACGCCTTCGTTCGGAGCAGCTCTCGGAGATGTTCGCGGGACTCGGCCTGTACGGGAGCCTCAGGAAGCGTCCGGGTCGGAGCGAACACTTCGTTGAAGAGCTGGTCATCGAGATCGTTGCGGTCCGTGAGCAGCACGACGGTCGGGTTCGCCATGGCCGGATGGCGCATGATCTTCCCAACGTAGAAGACCATCTCCAGGCTCTTGCCGCTCCCTTGGGTGTGCCAGACCACACCAGCCCGACCATCCCCACGGTCGAGTGCGGAGACCGTGGCATCGATCGCCTTGTTGACGGCATGGAACTGGTGGTACTTGGCGAGCCGCTTGACAACACCACCTCGCTCATCCGAGAAGCTGATGAAGTTGCGAACCAAGTCCAGGAACCGGCCGTGGTCGAAGGCACCACGGACGAGCACCTCCATCTCAGGGGTACCAGGGGCAGCAAGCCTCTTGCCGTCGATCGTCTTCCACGGGGCGTAGTGCTCGAAGCGACCGGAGACTGGACCCATGCGGGCCTGGGTTCCCGTCGAGGTGACCGACACTGCGTTGTAGGCCAGGAGCGCCGGAATCTCGGCTGCGTAGGTCCTGAGCTGGTCGTACGCTCCTCGTAGCGTGGCCCGCTCCTCTCCGGGAACCTTCAGCTCCACGACGCCAAGCGGCAGCCCATTCACGAACAGCACGATGTCCGGACGGCGGGTGCTCTGGTCGCCCTCCACCGTGTACTGGTTGACAGCCACGAACTCGTTGCGATCCGGGTGATCGAAGTCCACGAGCCAGGCGACGTCGTGGCGGGATTCTCCATCTGCAGTCCGCCGCTCGACGGGAACCCCCGTCGTGAGCAGACGGTAGATGCGCCAGTTCTCGGCAAGGACGTCGGCGCTCTCAGGGCGGCGCACCGTCCCGATGACCTCATCGATGACAGCGGGAGTGAGCGCGGGGTTCAGCGTGGCGACGGCCGTCCGGAGGCGGTCCTCCAGAAGCACCTCGCGATAGGTGGATCGCTTGGCCAGTACCTCGCCAGGTGCGATCTGTGGTCCGTACCACACGTCCCAGCCGAGGTCTGCGAGGTAATCGAGGCAGACCTCCTCAACGCCGGACTCTGCGATGAAGGACTTCACATCACTACCCGTCCCTCACGACCAGCCACGATGGCCGCAGTTATGGCACCAGGGAAGCCAGGTCGTCCGCTTCTGACACTTCGGGCATTTCCGTACAGGTAAGACCATGCTTATGATCGATCCCCAAGGAATCCACGGGATACCCCCACCGCCCTTTCCTGACGCAGTCTTCTTAGCCATTGTGACTCCTCCTTTCTTCACTCACACGCACGTTTCCGTCAAGACGTCACTGTCAACACGATTCACACGAAGCTCGCCACCAAGCAGCTTTGGGAGCAATACATTCCTCGCCGCAGCCAAGTTCGCAGATTCTCGCCTGAGGGAGTGCGACAATCGGGCAGCGGTGACGATGGCGTCGCGTTCGGCATCGGAGAAGTCCTGGGGGTCTTGCACCTCAATTCTCAGAACGTCCCCAGGAGTTACTCGTTGGTGACTACCCGTAGTACCCTTCACCATCTCCAAGAGGTGGGTAGAGAACTGTGGACTTCTGCACATTGCCCACAGGAGTTCTACAGGGCATGCATCTCTCGGTGAGAGGACTACGAACTCCGTGGAAGTCACCGCTCGCCGAACTCCTTTTGGCTGTGCCAGCCACACCCTCGGAATGTGGGGATTGAGCTTCGAGACTAGGACTGCAGAGCCTGCCAGCCTGAACTTCCCACTTTTGATGTCTGATCCCGCTTCGATCACTGGGAGACCACCGGAATCGAACGCTGGCAGGCTGAAGTGCTCGACGTGATCGAGCCCAAACGCGCTTGGTGACACCATGTTGTGGAGGTGATGCGCCAGAGCGCTGAGCGCGAGCTTCGGAGGGTGAAGGGAAGCGAGAGTCGCAGCCAGCTCTTCACAGCGGGAGGCAACCCGTCGATTCGCCTCGATCTTGTCATCAAGCGCTCCGAGCACTTCAGCGATCGCACGCTGCTCAGCGAGTGGAGGGAGGGCAACCTCCAGAGTTGCGAAATCTGAGCGGCTCAAAGATGGGATTGCTGAACCGCTGTCGCGTCCGTTTATGTCTTGCGTCAAGAGCTGGTAGTAAGCCCACCGCATGTCTATCTTGGCAGTTGGCCGCAGCCAATAGGCAGTATCAATTACCCAAAATGGTCCGGGCGAATAATGCACTCCGCGATAGGCGCCCTTCCGTCCAACCACTACCGTAGGACCGCTTCCCTGGGCTCCATCAGTCCAGCCAATCGGGCCATTCGTTCCGTAGACGCGAGTATCTCCACTGCCGTCTCTGTAGTCCCGCAGCGCCTTGCCATATTCAAGAACGGCGAGGTCTCCCCACGAGCACGATGTCCAGATGCGTTCAGACATCCAGTCTCTCCAACGCTTCTCGCACCCGCTCCTGCAGCCGATCGTTCTCCTCGAACGCCTGGTACAGCTCCGTCCTCAGCCGAGCGATCTTCTCTTCGACCGGCTCGTCGTCTTCCTCAGCGTCCTCGGTTCCGACGTAGCGGCCCGGCGTCAGAACGAATCGGTGCCCAGCAATCTGGTCGAGCGTGGCCGATGCGCAGAATCCGGGCACGTCCGTGTACTCGCCCGCATCCGGCTCGCCACGCCAAGCGTGGTAGATGCTGGCGATCCTTGCGACGTCGTCGTCGGTCAGCTCTCGGTGCGTCCGGTCCACCATCGCCCCAAGTTTGCGGGCGTCGATGAAGAGGACCTTTCCCCGGCGATCTCGCCAGACAGCCTTCGCATGGCCATTCTGCTTGCTGCGGTTGAGGAACCAGAGGCTCGCCGGTATCTGGGTCGAGTAGAAGAGCTGGCCTGGCAGTGCGACGATGCACTCGACGAGATCGTCCTCGACCATCTTCTGGCGGATCGCCCCTTCGCCGGACTGCTGCGATGAGAGAGAGCCGTTCGCAAGAACGATTCCCGCGACACCACGAGGTGAGAGTTTCGAGGCCATGAGCTGGAGCCAGGCATAGTTCGCGTTGCCCATCGGTGGAGCGCCGTACTTCCACCGAGCGTCCTCTCGGAGCTGGTCGCCTCCCCAATCCGAGACGTTGAAGGGCGGGTTGGCGAGGATGAAGTCGGCCTTGAGGTCGGGGTGCAGGTCCTCGTGGAATGAGTCCCCCCAGCGAGGACCGAGATCGGACTCGATCCCGCGGATCGCGAGGTTCATCTTGGCGAGCCGCCAGGTCGTGTCGTTGAGTTCCTGGCCGTATACGGCGATGTCGTTGCGGCCTCCGCCGTGGGCTTCGACGAAGCGCTCGGACTGAACGAACATGCCGCCCGAGCCGCAGCACGGGTCGTACACTCGACCCTGATACGGCTCGATCATCTCGACGAGGAGCTTGACGACGCTCCGGGGCGTGTAGAACTCCCCTCCGCCTTTCCCTTCCTGCGAGGCGAAGCGGCCGAGGAAGTACTCGTACACCCGGCCGAGGAGGTCCTTCTCCCGGTGCTCGGTAGCACCGAGCCCGAGACCAGCGATCAGGTCAACCAGCTCGCCAAGGCGACGGACGTCCAGGCTCGGACGGGCGTAGTTTTTCGGAAGCACCCCTCGAAGGCTCGGGTTCACGACTTCAACAGCATCCATGGCTGAGTCGATGAGCTTCCCGATCTCGGGCTGCTTCGCTTTCGACTGGAGGAACTCCCAGCGGGCCTCGGGAGGGACCCAGAAGACGCCCTCCGCCGTGTACTCGTCGCGGGACTCCAAGAGGTCGTCCGCGTGCTCGCCCGTGATCCCTTCCTCCGCCAGGTCGGCAGCGAGCTTTTCCCGTCGCTCCGTGAAGGCGTCATCGATGTACTTGAGGAAGACCAGCCCCAGGACCACGTGCTTGTACTCGCTCGCGTCCATGGACCCGCGGAGCTTGTCAGCTGCCTTCCACAGGGTGTCCTCGAAGCCGAGCGGTTCGCCGTTCCGGCTTTGTCGCGCCATCAGACGGCCCCTTCCGAGCTGAAGAAGTCACCGGTTCGTCCGGTCTCCTGATCTGGCGCACCCGGCTGCTGGAGCAGCTGGATGACCTGACCATCATCCAGCTGGAGGCGGACCGTTAGCGGATTACGAGCTGGAACTTCGACCTTCTGGATCGTTCGGCCAACAACCGCTTCGACCTCGAACCCAAGGTCTGCGGTGCGGAGGGCATCGAACTGGATGAGCGCATAGCGGAGCTGCTTCCGCGCCGTCTCGCTGATGGAGGCGATCTTGGCAACGTCGAGCCGATCTACGGTGCACTGATAGGTCAAGTCTGCAACACACTCGGCGACGAGGGCGTCGGGATGTGCCGGGACCGGCAGGTAGCCGATGACTCTGCCCGCGAGAAGGTTTCCACGCCCGCCACGCAGCTCGCTCGGATCGACGAGTGGACTCACAACCAGGGTGCGGTCGAGGGTTACATCCGAGGCGGCTTCACGTTCGGCACGATCAAGCGTCATTCCGCTTCGCTCAAGCTCCCGGACCCGCTGGTTCCATTCCTTGTCGAGCTGGCAGTCATGCGTCACCACCATCGCCAGGCCGATGCCAGCCGCGATCCCAAGCGGGCGCCCCGTGTCCCAGGCGTCGTCGATCTGCACGAAGTGAGCATCGAGCGACTCCCACTGCGGAGGACTGTGGCGATCGTCTGCAATGATCCGCGAGACGCCACACAGCACGATGTCGCCCTGCCGTGGCTCGTCGTGCCACTCGTAGAAGTCGTCCGGACTCATCATCGGTAGCCCCTGCGGCTCCTCCGGACCGGCTCGTCAAGCATGAGGCGCTCGGCCCGCGATAGGTCCTGTTCGTAGTCGGATTCAGGATGGATGGTGGCGGCGCGTCCGAGGGGACGAAGCTCGCCCCGTAGGTAGGCATCGAGCGCGTTCTGATGAAGCGGTCGCTTGGGCGAACGACGGCGCACGATCGTCACCGAGGGCGATCCGCGCAATGCTTGCCAGTCACGTGGATGAGTGAAGCGACCAGAGGCTATGTGATCGAGAAGGTCCTGTCCTCCGGTGCGGCTCAGCAACACCTCCGTGGCAGTTCCTGGCTCGGTCGCGTCGATGTCCCTAACCACATCCGCCAGGAGTTGCAGACGTTCCAACTTGTCCGGGCTGGGGGCACTTTCGCCTTTGACCCAGGCGCTCAGTGACCGGCGATCGACACCGAGAGCACGAGCGATCTGCTCGCGGGTCAGACGCGTGCGGCGGGCGATCTCGTCGCGGAGCTTTTGTACCTCCTCACGTACGGGCCGAGGAGTGCTGGCGTAGGTGATGCCGGTCTCCGTCGAACTGACGTCAATGCGCCAGAACTGGTCGCTCCAGCTCACTGCACCGCCGGTCATGCGCTCGGCGCCGAGGAGCACATCGTCGAGATCGTGGACGACGAAGGGCATCCCGAGCCTCGTCGTCGTTGAGGACCTGCGCTCGATGAGCGTGTCGGCGATCGGAAGGATCGCCCAAGGCCCCTCAACGTCAGAGTCGTCGAGACGGGCGCTCGGTCGTGCCTGGACTTGTGGGCTCATCGTTCTGCTCCGAACTCATCGAGGAACGCGTTAGTGACTGCCCAGCGGAAGAACGTGTAGATGCGGTCACAGAAGTCAGCGACCTTCCCACCGATCGTGGCGAGGTCGAAGTCCTCTTGTTGCGAGGTGTAGTGGTCAAGGTCGAGCACCCACGACGGTTCCCGCGCTGGCTCGATGCCTGGGTCATACGTTGCACCGGCGGGAAGCCTGCCCCATCGGCCACGTAGCTGCGAGGAATCGTCGAGTCGGAACAGCGAGTCCGATAGGGCGTGTACGACCTCCGCGCTGCCGAGTGCAGCCTCATCCCCCGCGACGCCGAGTATCTCCGGACGAACGAGCGTGCTGATTCGAGCGAGCTGCTCGCCTGTCACCCGGTCCACGTATCGGACGCCGATGCGGTCGCAGACGTTCGGGTGCAGCCAGCCCTCCAGGGCGTGGAGCACCACCGTCAGGCGAGCAAGAAGGTCGCTCCGGCGCGTGTACCGCTTCGCGGAGAGCGACACGAAGGTCGGCGCCAGCGTCACCTGCCAGGCATCCGGGTCCTTCGTCTCGAAGCGCCATACAGTCCCAGCATCCTGCGGCTGGACCCCTCCCGGCCCTATCAGGACGCCGAGCTGCCGTTCCGGCCGGAGGATCGGGTAGTCCGCCCGGATCGCCTCCTGGAAGTTCGCCACGAACGCGCTGTCTTCGATCTTCATTACCGCCGGGAAGCGCACCTGAGCGATTACGTTCACCAGGGGAGCCCTGGTCAGCGGCACTTCCTGCACCGACGGTCCGAACGGCGTCATGGTCATCGTCACCTTCCCAGTATACTTCCCGTAGCATCGGCTGGGAACCCACGGAGGTGTAACAGATATGGCCGAGACAGAGAAGGGCAAGAAGATCGTCTACGTCCATCCGTACACGCGGGCAGACCGGACGCGGGTGCCAGCGCACGAGCGCTCCACTCCCCAAACGTCAAAGGGAGCAGCGCCTCGCCCGACGACCCGGCGGACGAACCGCCGATCGTCCCGCTGAACAGCGTCAGGAGCGGCCCGACCAGGCCGAGCTGAAGCCGCCGGGGCCGACCACCAGGTGATCCACCACAGCGAGCCCGTGACGGCCGCACGCAGCAGCGATGGCACAGAAGGACGCCTGCTCGGCTTCCGTGGCGCTGAGAGCCGCGTAGCGGCGGTAGCGGACGAGGATGGAGCCCGTCGCCCGGCACGCCTGCGCCCCGAGGAGTACCGGGTGAGCGGAGAGCCGAGCTGCCTGGACCCAGCCGACGGCGACGACGGCGTGGCCGACGAAGCGGTGACGGTCGTCCATGTAGAGGACGAGTGTCACGTCCTCCCGGCGGGAGCGGAGCAGGTCCCGTGCGACCCGCGCAGCCGATGCCGGGTCGTCGATCCGTCTGGGCAGGTTGAGCCCTGCCTCCGGTACGGCGTCCGGGTGGGACGCTGTCCGGCACGAGTGCCCGGTGAGCGCTCGGAAGAAGGAGTGGAGTGAAGTTGTCGGGGCCATCGTGGTGCCCTCCCGTGAGAGTGGATTCATGGAGGTGACCCACACCACCGGCCATGGCGGAGGCCCGAGGGGACGTCCGTCCTCCTTGCACGGCTTGAGGCCAGAGCCGACCCGCCGGGGGAGTACACCCACCGATCCGAAGACACCGGAGCCCAGGGGTACCCGTGGCCCGGCAGTGCCTCCCTCATCCCACCGAATCCCACCAGGGCCAGGCCGCATCCCATCGCGTCCCACCGGCACGAGAGACGCCGGGTCGGTGGTGACCCGCAAGAACCCGAAGGTCGAAAATGGGCCATTCGACCGACCGCGATGGCCCGACCGGGGACCTTCCGAGGTCTGCGGGGCATCCCACCAAAATCTCACCAATCGGCGGGAGATCGTCCGGAACGGCATCCGAGGTCAGATCGGCAGCGACCCACATAAGCCCAGGTCAGAGGCAAAATCGGCACTACAGGAGACCACCCCGGATAACGGGTCAGACAGGCCAGATAGGTCTCATAACCCGAAGGTCGCAGGTTCAAATCCTGCCCCCGCCACCAATGTGATCTCTCAGGACTGTGGTGTTTCGGCACCTCTGTCTCACTCTGGCCTCACTACCTCTGTCCCACTTCTCGGCCCGGCTCCGGCACCTTTGTCCCGCTGGCCTCGGGACCTCTGTCCCACTGACTCCACCGAACTGACAC
>JAJZDJ010000059.1 GCA_021828685.1 Actinomycetes bacterium
GGGTTCCAGCCGAACCCGCTACATACGACACGCCGGGGTATCCGTTGATAATGCACGCCGTCGACGACGTGTTGGTGAAGGTGAGCACGTAGTAGGTGCTGCCGGCTGCCCCGTTCGGGCTGCCGACACTGGCCGTCAACGCGCTGGTAGCACACGACTGAGGCCCCGGGGTCGTCGTCGACGTCGAAGTGGTCGTCGACGTGCTCGTAGGAGCGGCGGAGGTGGCGCTCGAGGCTCCCGTCGTCGGGGCAGTAGCCACGGTCGTGGTCGGGGCCGTCGTATTAGACGCTGAAGAACCGTGGCTCGACGAACTGCACGCCGCAAGTAACACCCCACAGGCCACGATGAAACTGGACCTGACAACCATAGGTGCGCTCCGCTTTCGCCCGGATGTACCTCTCACCGACACGCATTTCCTGGATCAGTCATTAAGGAAAAAGGTTACCGTCTCTCCTGGCGTTAGCTGCCGTCAAGCGCTGAGATCTCGAAGCGCAGGAACTCCGGGTCCCTGCCGACCAAAGTCATTCCACATGCAAGCATGACTTTCTGCGAGGCGACGTTGTCGGGAGAAGTGCGACCCCGAACAGTGACCACATCCGGATGGCTACGTGCGAAGCGGATGATCTCTCGGAGCGCCTCCGTGGCGAGACCCCGACCTCGGACCGACTCGACCACGCCGTAGCCCACCTCGACGAGGCCGCCACGGGGGGGTCCGTGAAAGCCGATGCCACCGACCACTACGCCGTCTTGTAGAATCTGGTAATAACCGAACGGGTCCGTGCGAGACCGGCCTCCGAAGAACGGCAGCTGGCGGAGGTAAGCCATGCAAGCCCGGCGGTCTCCGTCCATCGGGTAGCCGTCCGCCCACGGTCGGTCGCTGTCGGCGCGCCGCGAGGTAGTCACTCTCTTCGCGACTTCTCTGGTGACCAGCTCCAACTCTAGGGGCTCCACCCCTCCATGATGCTCCAACGGCGAGCGAGGCTGCGTCCGATACCTTGAGGCCCTGATGATTCGGAGGTTTGTGTGAGCAAGGCATACCGTCGGCTCGACCTCGCCGCGCTCAAAGCCGCGCCGGTCAGCCCCGGAACACGGGGAAGGATCTGGCGGTTCCTCCGCCCCTACCGGGGACGTCTCGCGTTGTACTTGTTGAGCATCGCCGCAGCCGCCGGGATCGGCTCCGTCCCGCCGCTGCTGGTACGCGAACTGATCGACCAGGGTATCGGCCACCACAACGTGGGCCTGGTAGACGTCATCGCCGCTGCGATGGTAGGCCTTGCGCTGGCGACTACCGCCTTGTCGCTGCTCAACCGTTGGTTCGCGTCGCTGATCGGGGAGCGGATCATCTACGACCTCCGGGTGTCTCTGTTCGAGCACGTGCAGCAGATGCCGATCGCGTTCTTCACCCGAACCCAGACCGGTTCGCTCATGTCGAGGCTGACCAACGATGTCCTCGACGCGCAGAACGCCGTGGGCACAGCAGCATCGGTGGTCTCCGACGTGCTGACCCTCGTAGCGACTCTCATCCCGATGTTCGCGCTCAGCCCCTCGATCACTGAACTGGCTCTTGTCGTCGTACCACCGTTCATAGTGGTCGACCGCCTCCTCGCCGGGCGGATAAGCACCGTGGCGCGCCGTCAGATGCAGTTCAACTCGGCCATGAGCGTGACAATGACCGAGAAGTTCAACATCGGAGGCGCCCTGCTCTCCAAGCTGTTCGGCCGGCCCTCGGACGAGTCCAAGGAGTTCGCGCAGCGCGCCGGGGCAGTCCGCGACGCAGGGGTGCGCCTTGCGCTGATCAGCCGCTACCTCTTCACAGCACTGGCACTCGTCGGAGCTGTCGGGACCGCAGCCGTCTACTGGCTCGGTGGCCGCGAGGCTGCTACCGGGCATCTAGCCGTCGGCACGGTCGTGGCCCTCGCCGCATACGTGACCCGGCTCTACTCGCCGCTCACCGACCTCGCGAGCACACGGGTGAGCCTGCTCGGGGCCGTCGTGAGTTTCGACAGGGTCTTCGAGGTGCTCGACGCCACCCCCACGGTCGCCGACCGGCCGGGGGCGGAGCCGCTCGGGAGCGTGTCTGGGCGTGTCGTCGCATCAGACGTCTGGTTTCGCTACCCGGCACCGGCCGACGTCTCGGTCGCTTCCCTGGAGTCGCGCGGCGACGGCTCTGACGGCGACCTGTCCGCGGACGTCGGACCGTGGGTCTTGCGCGACGTGTCGTTCGTCTGCGAACCGGGGACGATGACAGCCCTGGTGGGACCCTCCGGTGCTGGCAAGTCCACCCTGTCGAGCCTGCTGCCGCGCCTCTACGACGTGAGCGACGGTTCGATCACCGTAGACGGCACGGACCTGCGGGACGTGACCATGGCCTCGCTTCGCTCCCGAGTGGGCGTCGTCAGCCAGGACGCCCACCTTTTTCACGACACGATTCGATCGAATCTCCTGTATGCCCGCCCGGACGCCTCAGACGCACAGCTCGTCGCCGCATGCGAAGCGGCGCGCATAGCAGACGTGGTGGCCGCGCTCCCCGAAGGCTTTGATACCGTCGTCGGCGAACGAGGTTACCGCCTCTCAGGCGGCGAGAAGCAGCGCCTCGCCATAGCACGCGTCCTTTTGAAGGATCCTTCCATCGTGATCCTCGACGAGGCCACCGCCCACCTCGACTCCGAGACGGAGCTCGCCGTCCAGCAGGCGCTGGCAGCCGCCCTGCATGGTCGGACCTCGGTCGTGATCGCCCACCGGCTGTCGACGATCCAGGCAGCTGACCAGATCCTGGTCCTCGACGACGGTCACATCGTTGCGAGAGGCACCCACGGCCAGCTCATCGCCGAAGGCGGACTATACGCCGACCTGTATCAGACCCAGTACCGCCGCGACGAGCTGGCGGGGGCCGGCTGACGTATCGCTCTCGGCGTGGACGATCCTGACGGTCGCTGGCAGGACCCTGCAGCTCACAGCGATGGTTGAGGCATCGTCGTAGATACCTTCCTGGCCCGAGCCACTCACAACGCCGCCAGCGCCCGCACCTCAGGTCCAACATAGGGGCTTTCGCCTCGGCGCGAAGTCGATGGTCAGACGTTGTGCTGCGTGATCGGATCGGCGCCTCTCCCCCAACAGGCCAAAGACAGCTTCGACGAACTTCGCGTTGGCCCTCTCCACGTGGGTAGGTGTCTGCTCGTCGAAGCGCTCACCCAGGCCGATCACCGTCGTCGATACCGGCGCCGTCGCCGCCACCACGACGGCACCCCACCCAAAAAAACCTCCGAATATCCGCGTTTCGACAGATGCGCGTCCCGCCACGTCCTCGTACCATCATCAAAGGTGGGCAACTGAACACCCGTGAGAAAGGAGGTCCGCCATGTGAGTGGTGGTCGTGGGGAGTCAGACCCCGCCAGCCCAGAAGCCTGTGTAGTTCCATTCCGTGTTGCAGAAGAAGAGAGGTCCATCATAAGAACCTGTGGACCAAAGGTTCTGACTTTATCTAAAGAAGCAGGAGAAGAAAGGTGAGGATATACAGTTGACGAAGATCATGATCTCAAGGAGGCTAAAGCGCGTCAGCCTGATCGGTTGGCTACTCACAATTACCGGTATCAGTTTATGTGCGATTCCCGCCAAGGCGTCCGCGGCACCATCACTGCTAAAGCAGGCACCCATAGCCACCCGCGTTCCGACGCCGGCGATGCTTTGCACCTATGCCTACGATGGCGGGAACGTTGCCGCGTACGATCCGTGGCTCTATATAGGGCCAGTAGCTGGTGGTCCCCCCGTCCTCGATACTTCGCAACTGAACTTCCTCAACACGTACGAGTGCGGTGCCAGCCTTGAGGGCGAGGCCTTACGGAAGGTGTGCGGGTTTTTCGGATGCTCGTACCAGCTAGAAAGCTCGCAGTGGCAGGCTGCTTCCGCTTCGACTACCACTGTAACAGTGACTCAGGGTTGTATCTCCGGTACAAACCGGTATCAAACTGAGGCGGTATACTATCAGCCTCAGCTCGGAGCGCCTATTCGAGCAATTATTGCGTACTCGAACGGATTGGAGTTCACATGCTGAGATCAGCCACCAAACGGTCCAAGATACTTAGCCTGATGGGCGGTGTCTTGGCCCTCACGGCCCTCGCACCGGGTCTGACGGCGTCTGCGTCGACACCCGCTAACCCCGTCGCCCAGCCTGGAAGCCTTATACAGGCTGCTCTCAAATCCGCTACTCCGGGCCAAAGAGCTGTGGACAGAGCTGCTCAGCAGGCGCTTGCAGCGAACTATGAAACCAGTGTGAAGTCTTGCATGACTTCGAAGGGATTTCCCTCGTTCGGCGCACAGAACAGCTACCAGCTACCAAAAGGTGCGTCACCGGCCACGACTAGCCGTGCTTACAACGCGTTGAATGATCCATCTACTGGCTGCGCACCTACTGCTGCGAAGCAGGTGTTTGGTCATTTGAAGGTGGCCGGGGACATCTTTGACCGACTTCAAACTGCCATGTACGCGCGAGTCGCAAGAAATCCAGAGGTTGTGACGGCGACGAAGAAATGGGAGGCGTGCGTGGCATCGATGGGCAATTTTACGAACCCTGTCGAAATGCACAACTCATTCATGTACCAACTTGTGAACCCGAAACTCACTGTAAGTCAGGCGTCCACGATTAAAGCAAATATGGATGCTGCTAACAGATTGTCCAGGTCGTGTGAAGCGAAGGTAGTCGATCCAATTTATGTACCTATTGAGCAACGGGCGGAAGCCGCGTTCGTCCATAAGTATGCTGCCGAACTTGCGAATCTTGCATCTGCTCTTCAAGGAAAATAGCCATACTCCAGTGGCTATTCGACATCGGCTGCTCTTGACACGACTCGGCGTCATACCAATATTACTAGCTGGCTGTGGGGGGTCGACTCCTGGCCCCACCGGATCCCCTCAAAGCTGTGCGAGTGCTCACCACGCTCAAGTGTGCGCGTATCGGGAGGGAACCCTCGTCGTCGTGAGCGGCAGCAACTGGGACCCATCCTCGCAAGTGGCACTTCGTTTAATGCCCGCCGGTCTTACTCAGACCGAAACGACTAACCAATCTGGAAAATTTGGAACAAGGGCGAGAAGAGTGTTCTTCGAATCCGCCTCCACCAAGACGACCATAGCCGCCTCGGGTCGCTCGAAGGACGGCAGTCAGCTTTCCCTCTCCGTAAGGATTCCCTAGGTGCTTCCGGCTCCTGATCGACAAATCGTTGTCTATGCGGCGGCGGTGAGGCGAGGTCGTGGAAGAGCTTGTGCATGTCGACGCGCAGGTTTTCGTAATCTCGGTCGATCAGTGTCCAGGTGGCGGGTGGTCGACCACGGCGGGGGACTCGGACGCCGGCGATTATGGGGCTGATGACGTGGTCGCGTAGGGTCAAGATGGCGACGATGGTTCGGGCCGTTGAGGTCGGTACCTGGTATCGACGGCTGCGCCCGATCTTGGTGACAAGGTCCTGGCCACGCAATCTTCGGATGTCGCAGGCGCCTTGGCGGATGCTGTAGCTGTCGTTGCCGGTGATGGCGTGAACCTTGGTGGCCAGCTCGGCGACGCTGAAGCCGTCGGGGGCGGCGGCGAGAGCGACGATGGCCGCTAAGACGTTGGGGGTGCGGGCCTTCTCCAAGTTGATGCCGCCTACCCGGGTGGCTGCGATGGTGGTGGGCTGGGGTAGGCGGTCCAAGATACCGTCGGGGATGAAGGCCACGTCGACGCGGTCCAAGGTGGTGCAGAACCGCTCGAGCATGGCGGCCAGCGCGTTGACGATGTCGGGGAAGCGGTCAAGGACCCGTCCGACATGGAGAGCATTGGTGTTGTGGCAGACCGCCTCGAAGCGCATCACGTGCTCGCCTTTGGTGCAGCCCTTCAACGTCAAGGCCCCGAAGTGGACCTTGAAGATCGTCAGGCCGTACTGAGGTGTCTCGATCACGCAACCGACGCGCGGTGATAGATCGGGGCGGTTGTGGCGGGGCCGTCGTTTGGTGCCGAACAGGGTGCGCAACGGGTCATCAACGCCCGTTACCAGCAGCTGGCCGATCAGTACCAGAAGGCCCGCTGGTGCGTGGACGTGGTCGGGTTGCCGGGCTTCTGTGCCCAGTCGCGTTATGTGGCCGATGACGACTGCCGTCCTGCGTCGGGCGATCGGGCTGCCGCCACCCTGACTGCGCCACCCGAGACGACTTCAGTGCGGATGGGGCTGGCTTGCGTCTCCTTTGGTGGTCTCCAGCCAGCGCTTCAAGCCTGCGGCATTCGAGTGGATACCGTTGAGCGTCTCCAGCTTCGCCCTGTGCTCCTCCGCTACCCCTTCGATCTGAGCGCCGAAGCGATCGGTAAGCGCTTGCGCGATGTCGTCTCCTGCTCGCCACGCCGCCTCGGCTGTCCCTGCCCAGTCGCGAAGCGTCGACTCGGCCTCCTCCAATAGGCCGGCGGGATCTCCGAGAAGGCCGTAGTGGGCGAGGGCGATGCCGCTCGGGCTTCGTGACGCGAACTTACGAAGTGAGTTGACCGCCTGGTCCAAGTCGAAGTCGGCGGGGGGCGTGGCGGGACGGAGGACCCCTGCGTCGGGTAGGCGCACACCGACGGCGTCGCCCGCGAAGATGATGCCGCTCTCGCTGTCGTGCAGAGCCAGGTGATGCTTCGCGTGCCCCGGCGAATCGATCGTCGTCAGCGTCCGCCCCGGGCCCACACGAATCTCCTCGCCGTCTTCGAGAACATGGACCCGATCGCCGGGGGTCGGGTCGAGTCGACCGTAAAGCGAGTCGAGAAGGTCGCCGTAGACCATCGCCGCGGAGCGGACCAGCCGTTCGGGGTCGACAAGGTGGCGTGCGCCCTTCTCGTGCACGTAGACGGTCGCGTTCGGGAAGGCACGCGCGACGTCGCCTACCCCTCCTGCGTGGTCGAGATGGATGTGGGTCACCGCTATCCCGGCAAGGTCCGTTGCCGCGACGCCGTGACGTGCGAGTGCTTCGAGCAGGGTGGGCACCGACGACTGACTGCCGGTTTCGATGAGCACCGGCGCCGGACCCTCGACCAGGTAGCCGGCCGTCACCTTCTCCCAGCCTCCGAGAAGCGTGTCGACTTCAAGCACCCCGGGTCCTATGTAGCTCGGCATGGCTACACAGTAGGTCCAACGAAGCGGCCAGCGCTGGGGGCGGCGTGGTAACGTCCCGGTGGTGGACGGGGCCCAGCTTGGACTGCTGGGAGCGGCCGGACTCGGCGCCGGTTTCATCAACGGCGTAGCTGGCGGAGGCTCCCTCGTGTCGTTCCCGGTGCTGCTTGCAATGGGCCTCCCAGCTCTCAATGCGAACGTGACATCGACGGTCGGTATCTGGACCGGATACGTCGGCGGCTCGGCGGGTTTCAGGTCTGAAATCTCGGCTCAACCGCAGAACCTTCGCAAGCTGGCCATCCCGACCCTGGCGGGCAGCGTTGCTGGAGTCGTGCTTCTCCTTGGCACCCCCGCCAGCGCGTTCAGCACCCTAGCCCCCTATCTCATCCTCGTCGCATGCGGACTTTTCGCCGTCCAGCCCTTGCTCTCGCGCGCCCTGCAGGCTAGATCCAGCGTGCGCGCCAAGCAGCCGGGCCTCCTACTGGACGTCCCGGTGTTCGTAGCCTCCACCTACGGAAGCTACTTCGGGGCGGGCCTCGGCGTGCTGCTCCTCGGGATCCTCGGGTCTTTCCTCCCCGAGGACCTCAAGAAGATCAGCGGCCTTCGCTCTGCGATGTCGCTCGTCATCAACACCATCGCCGCTGTTGCCTTCATCGTCTTCGCGCCAGTTTCGTGGTCCGCCGCAGGAGTCCTCGCGGGGGGAAGCCTGATCGGCGGCTACCTCGGGTCTCTGTTTGCGAAGTGGGTGCCCACGACACTCCTGAGGGTGCTCGTGGTAGCGGTAGGCCTCGCTGCGGCCGTTCGCCTGCTCGCCTGACTACAACCAGGGGAACCGGCTCGCCTCGTAGCGGTAAGCCCGGAAGATTGCGTTCTGAGCCCCCGACGACGACTCCGGTCCGGTACCCGTCGGAAAGCTGTAGAAATACGGGACCACGTAGTCCCAGACCGTCTCCCCGCCGGGTGTCACCTCGAAGATTCTGCCAAATGATCCCTCGCTGATGAGCGTATTTCCGTTCCACAGTCGCTGTGCATTCGACATGTACGGGCTGTAGAAGTTCTGTGGCGGATCATCGTGGTACTCCCAGACGATCCGGTTGCCGTCAGCCGGGTCAACCTCGATCACTCTGGAGTACGGAACACTGCTCGAAGGACGAAAGGATCCGTTGTCGAATACGAGTACGTGACCATTGTCCAGCATATGCGGATGGTGCTGTTGGGCGAGTATCTCAGGACCGAGGCGCCACTTGACTTTTCCCGACGTACGCTCGACGAGGACGCAAGTCGAGGCGCTTCGATAGCCGAGCAGAATATTCCCGTCGTTTGTTTCCTCGACGCTGTTGCACATCGGCCAGTGTTCGCGCGAAAAGTGCTCGTCGAGTGGAAGTTCGCCCGGGTCAAACGCATCCGCCGGTTCCCAGCGCCATACGATCTCCCCGTCCCAGGTCATCTCGTAGACGACGTCGCCCCATATCGATCCGTCGGGAGCCTCACTTCCAGGTATTCCGCCTACGACACTCCGGGCGGCGTCCGGCGAGAGCCTGTCGACCGCTCCGACCAGCAGGTTCCCATTCGCCATAAGTGAAGCATCGTGATGATGGAGCTCGTGGCCTACCTCCCTGATCACGACTGCATCAGCGTCCAACTCCATCAAACGGCCACCGTGGTAGACGTCCCAGAGCGGGAACAGTGAACGTCCCGTAGAACCCTTACCTTGATAGAACAGATTGCCGTTCTTCAGGAGCTTCGCATGCCGTCCAGGAGGGGCCGGCGCCACCCACTTGTGTACTACTTGTCCATCGATGTCGACGAGAAAAATGTCTCCCGGTCCTGCTATCGGGCAGTACAACGTGAGCCCACCTGCAGTTCTCGCAGAGTCCACCCCGAGAAGACCCGTCCCTCGGCGGCGCAACGTGTTCTGGTCGATCGCGACGCCTCCTACCGCTCCGTGCTCAAAGGAAGCGCTGTCGGTCGTTCGAAGCTTTACGTCGACCATCAGGGCAGGCTCACGCGCGTCGCGTCGACTGCGCTCAACGCAGTAGAGTCCATAGCCGACACCACAGTCGCTTGATTGAGCGACCCGCCGACACCCTGTGTCGAGTTGAGCCACTGTCCCTCGGCTACCAACAAGGCAGGAAGGCCTGACAGGAGATCCACCTTCTGTGCGTACTTGGGCAAGTAACTCGATACGAAACTCACCGAGTCAGCTCCGCCGGACTGTGCAGCGATCGCCGAGGCGGCTGCCGCCGGATTCGACGCAATGTAATTGTCGGCGGATATGAGCGTGCGCAGAACGCGCTCCACGGTAGCGGCCGGGGTTCCCGGTGCAGAAAGAAGCACCGTATGCTCTGCGTATCCGCTGTAGGTGAGCTCTTGGTAGCTGCTCCCGAGGATCGTCTGAGCAGCAGTATAAAAGGTTGGGAAGGTCACTCCGGCCGCAATGTCACCTCGCTGTATAGCTGGTACGATCTGCGCAGGAGCCAGGTTGACTACGGTGATGCTGCTGAGGCTGAGGCCCACGGAGACCAGCATCTGATCCAACACGTATTCGGCGTTCGTTCCGACCGGCACCCCGATTTTCTTGCCCTTGAGCGACGCAAACGAGTTGACTCCTGAGGACTTTGTCGTGAGGAGGAGCCACTGGGAGAACTTGGACAAGTTTGCGTCGATTACCAAGCCGCGTTTGTTGAGCAGGGCGGTTGCTATCGGTAGGTCGGCGACGAACGCAAAGTTCGCCTGGCCGCCCAGCAGAGCATTCAGGGCGAGAACCCCTGTAGCGAAGTTTGCGACGTGCGCCTGAAGGCCATTCGACGCCCACATCGACTTCGCAGATGCGATGTAAGCAGGTGCACCTCCGAGGTAATCGCCACCGGCGATGGTGACTTTCACCGAAGATGCCGGCGCTGAAGAAGCGCTGACCCCGGTCGAGGTTGACGTCGACGATGCTGCCGCAGACGTCGGGGCGGTAGCTTGGGATACCTTCGATGTGCTGCAGGCTCCGAGGAGCATCGCAGCAACAGCGGCGCTGGTACTTGTCTTTGCAAATCTGAATTTGGACATACGTCTCCTTATGTTTGTCGGCTTATCCGTGATTGAAAGTGTGTCGGCTGGTAATCCGTCGCTATGCGACGAGGCGATTGGGTCAGGCAGGCAATAGGTATCCGAGAATTTCCTGATACATCTTCTCGCGTTCTAGCGCGTTCGTTCGCAGGTCACTGTGACGTAAGTCGAGGTCGGCGACGATCCGCCCGGGTCCGGGAGACATGAGCAGTATCCGTTCGGCAAGGTCCAACGCTTCGTTTACGTCGTGTGTGACGAACAAGACGGTAGTCGTCGTCTGCGACCACAGCTGCATAAGTAGGCGCTGCATGGCTATCCTCGTGATCGCGTCGAGGGCTCCAAACGGCTCGTCCATTAGGAGTGCGCTCGGCTCTGCGGCCATTGCCCTTGCCAAGGCAACTCTCTGCTGCATTCCTCCTGACATCTCGCCCGGATACTTCCTCGCCGCACCTCCCAAACCCACCGACTCGAGGAAGCTCCTGGCACGCGCAGCGCGTTCGGACCTCGACAACTGGAATCGTTCGAGCGCCATCTCGACATTCGCGAGGGCGGTCATCCACGGCATAAGTGCATATTGTTGAAGTACAACCGCCCGGTCGGGTCCTGGCTTTATAATCTTCCGATCCCCGATTCGGACACAGCCGCTTGTCAGCTCAACGAACCCTGCGACTGCGTTCAGGAGGGTCGTCTTCCCGCAGCCGGTTGGTCCCAGCAGTGCCGTGAAGGAGCCGGCTTCAAACGTTACGTCCGTAGCGGCGAGGGCGACGGTGAGCTCTCCGGAACGCTTCGAACGATACGTGACCGATGCCTGCTCCAGGAAGATCGCCTCACTCCTGGGCGCTCCGCCTACCGCGCTGTTGTGAGAGGCGACGGTCATTTCGTTTGACGTCATGGCGCTGTCGGCGGTGCTCGTCACGTGGAGCTCCAGTGCACGAGGCGGTTTCCAACTGTGGCGATTAGGAAGTCCGCGGCAACACCTAGTATGCCGAGCTCGATGAGCCCGACAAAGATCCGGCCGGTTTGCAAGAACTGCGAATCGACTTGAAGTCGGTAGGCGATCCCGTTCTGTGCGCCGCCTAGCTCGGCTGCGACAAGGGCCAAGAAGGCGACGCTGCTTCCGTAGCGCAACGCCGAGACAATCGACGGACCGGTCGCAGGGAGAACAATTTTGCCGAGGATCTTGATCGGACGAAGACCGTAGCCGCGGGCTACCCGCACGTAGACTGGTGGGATCCTGGCTACACCATCGTGGACATAAAGCCACACCGCTAAGACAACCGCGTAGGCGACGATGAAGTACTTGCCCTTCTGGCCGATACCAAACCATGCGGTCGAAAGTGGAACGACCGCAATCGCCGGAATTGGTCTCAAGAAGGTGATGATCGGCCCCAGCACTGCACTGCAAGCCTTGGAGTACCCGGTCGCAAATCCGATTGCGGTGCCGACTGTCGCACCAATAGCGAAGCCGACCGCCACCCTGCCTAGGCTCGCACGCAAGTCACTACCGACCACTCCAGTACGCCATAGCGATCTTGCTGACTGCCACGTCTCGAGCGGGGTTGGGAAGAGAGCTTTGCTTATGATCCCACTGCGAGCGACAACTTCCCACGCGACAAGGCAGAAGACCACTACGGCCATTCGAGTCGCTGCCGTGCGGACGACCCGTCCGGCCACATTTGATCGAAACGAACGGACTGGGGCGGAGTCGGTCGGTCTGGCGGTTTCCCCCGAAGCGGGAGTCACCTCCGCCGCCGGCCGGAAGCGTCGAGTTGTCAGAGTCGCCACGCGGAACCGCCTCCAAGAGGACCAACCCGGGTGTCGCCTTGGTTGCACACGATACCCATGACTCCAACGCTACAACTCCATATCGACCTTGTCTATATTCTTGCGGTTACGAATCCGTTAACTGGAGATCGGCCATACTGACACGGTGCCGAGCAGAAGTCCCGTCCCTGAAGCTCAATCAGTAGGGCGCGAGATCCGTGCCATGCGCCGGGCAGTATCGCTCACCATGGTCGAACTGGCGGCCAAGGCCGGCGTTTCGCAACCTTTCCTCAGCCAGATCGAGCGCGGGCTCGCTACGCCCAGCCTCACGACGATCTTCGCCTTGGCAGAGGCTCTGGGAGTCCAACCCGGTCAGTTGCTTCGACCGCCCCGCCGTGCGGGACACGTGCTTCACGAGACTGCCCCGCAGGTAATGAAGGCACATGAACGTGCTTCAGATACAGTGCTGGTGCATTCTCCCGGTGCCAGACCGTCCCATTTGGAAGCATACGAACATGAGTTCATACCTGGCGAGACGCCTCGTGAATGGTTTCATCACCAAGGCGAGGACTTTGTCTATGTCCTCGAAGGTGCAGTCGAGCTGCAGCTCCGCGGCGAGGAGCCTGTACGTCTAGAACTCGGTCGCAGCGCCGTTTATCCGGGAGAGATTCCCCACCGTTGCGTCATATCTGGAGATGTCAAAGCCCGCACGCTGGTCGTTGTCTCTGCGCACCCACCTACTCTTACGGCATAGGGCTCGCCGTCACGAACCCCGCAGCATCTCCGCTCGCCGGACTCGCGACAACCGGTAGGCCGGCTGCACGAACCCACACTGCACTCGGCGCCTAAGCGGCGCAAAAGGCTTTGGCTGCCTCCTCGACGTTCGACGCAACCGGGACCATCCGGTCAACTCCGGTCGTACGTAATAGCCGGACCAGCAGGTCCCGCCCGCACGCGACGGAGACCGCCCCGCCGAAGTGCCGGGTCCGTCGGATGGCGCCGATCAGGGCACCGAGCCCAGCGGAGTCGATGAATGGCACGCTCGACAGGTCAACGAGCAGGTCAGCCGGCGACGAAAGGTCAGAAATGGCGTCGCGGAACCGGGCGACCGTGAACGCGTCGAGCACACCGACGACACGCACGAGGGTGTAGCCCTCGTCTGTCGCGGAGACGTAGATGCTTAGGGCGTCGGGTGGGACCGTCTTTAACAAGGTCATAGTGACCATGATGATGCACCCCATACGCGCTTGGACCGCGAACAGGTCGCGATCTGGTGGCAATATCTGCCAGGGAGCGGTCGGCGCCCCGAAACTTTACTCTGCGACTGCTGCAGATGATGGCCGAGATGGCAGAATGGGGATGTGGCGAGCCGGATACTGCTGATCGAGGACGACGATCGGATCCGCGAGACGACCCGCCTCGTGCTCGAAGACGAAGGCTACGACGTCGAAGAAGCAAGCTCCGCCGAGGAGGGCCTGGCGCTCTTCGAGCGTCACCCTTCGGCATGCGTGATAGTCGACCTCATGCTTCCCAAGATGGACGGCTTCGAATGCTGCCGTGCGCTCAGACAGCGCAGCGACGTGCCGATCGTCGTGGTGAGCGCCAAGAACGACACCCACGACGTCGTTGCCGGTTTGGAAGCAGGTGCCGATGATTATGTCAGAAAACCCTTTCACGCGAAGGAGCTGACCGCAAGGGTCCGGGCACTGCTGCGGCGGGCGGCGGGCGGCGGACAACCGACATCCGTCATTCGTCTCGGTGACGTGGAGATCACACCGGACGAAGGTGTCGTTCGCAAACGCGACGAGCCGGTCTCGCTGACCAAGACGGAGTTCAGACTGCTCTGCGAGATGGCAACCCATCCAGGTCAGGTGTTCAGCCGCGAGACACTGCTCGACAACGTGTGGGGATACGCCTTCGCCGGCGACGGCAAGCTCGTCGACACTCACATTCACCGGCTGCGAATGAAACTCGAAGACGATGCCGCGTCCCCCCGCCACGTCATCACGGTGCGCGGGCTCGGCTACAAGGTTTCGCCCTGAGAACGACTGTAGGAGCCAAACGGCACCCTAGGGGGCTGCGTTTCCGGGTGATGACCGCGTTCGCGGTCGGCGGTCTAGTGGTCTCGGCAACTCTGTCGGCATTCACATACCTGTGGGCGCGGACCTATCTGGTCGACCAGCGGCAATCCTCTGCCGTGCACCAAGCCGATGCTAACGCCCAACTCATGCGGACTCTTCTGGAGCCGCACTCCCCTGACGTAGCGCGACTTCTCAACTCGTTGCAGACGCCGTCGACCGCCCAGTCGGTCGTTTGGCACGCCGGCCGCTGGTATGGCACGTCAGCTCTGGCAGGCCCCGACGCCCTGCCCGCAGAGCTGCGAAGCGCGGTCATATCGAAAGATCGCGCTGCCCGCCAGCGCTACCAGCGTAGCGGCGCCCAGGTCCTCGCAGTAGGGATCCCTCTGTCTAGGACCGACTCCTACTTTGAGATCTTCTCTCTAAGCAACCTGGACAGCACCCTTGGCGCGCTCGGCGAATCACTGATCGCAGCAAGCGTTCTGGGCTTCCTGGTCAGCCTTGCCATAGGCGCATGGGCCACGCGTCGAGTTCTGCGTCCGGTGCGCGAGATCGGTGCGGCGGCCGCCGCCATCTCTGCCGGGCGACTCGACGCCCGCCTCGATGCAGGAGGAGACCAGGAGCTCGCCGAGCTCGCCACTGGATTCAACTCGATGGTTGACACCTTGCAACGCCGTATCGAGCGCGACGCTCGATTCGCATCGGACGTCAGCCATGAGCTGCGCTCTCCGCTCACGACGCTGCACTCCGCTGTTACCGTGATGCAGCGTCGCCGACACCAGCTCGACGCCAAAGCAGCCAGGGCCTTGGATCTCCTCGGCGACGAGGTGAACCGATTCGATCACCTTGTAGAAGACCTACTGGAGATCAGCCGCTACGACGCCGGCGTGGTCCACGTCGACCTCGAGCCAGTCGACGTGGTTGCATTGACCAAAGGCCTGCTGGCGGAGGCAGATCAGGCCGTGGAGCTAAAAGCGACGGGCGCTGACGCCACCATCGTTATCGACCGCCGTCGCCTCGCCCAAGCCTTACGAAACGTCATCCGTAATGCCGTAATCCACGCTGGGGGGCTGACCGCCGCTGCGGTGAGTGTGGGAGAGCAGTGGACAGAGATATCCTTGGAGGACCGGGGTCCTGGTATCAGCGACGATGAGCGCAATGCAATCTTCGAGCGTTTCGCCCGAGGCCGGGCTGCGGGACGCAGGTCGTCTGGGAGCGGAGTGGGCCTCGGCTTGGCTTTGGTTGCCGAGCATCTTCGATTGCAAGGAGGGACTATCCGTGTCGATGCCGTGAATCCGAGCGGAAGCTGTTTCGTCCTCGCAATCCCGACCCGCAGACCGCTGTCTTGAGACCGCAACGGCGACTGGCTACGTTGCTCAGCCTTGCCTTGACAGCAGGGGCATGCGGCATCTCGAATCAAAGCTCTCCTGTGGTGATCAATCACGCCAGCCTTCCCCCCGTGAGCTCCAGTACTTCACTCAAGCAGAGCCCGACCTCTGTTCCCGTTACTTTGTATTTTGTCAATGCGAACAACCTTCTGATCCCTGTCACCCATTCGAGCTCCTACGGGGGACTGACCACCAGCGTCCAGGCGCTCCTCGCCGGCCCGAACAGCCAAGAGACGGAGGCTGGAACGACGAGCGCTATACCTGCCGGTACCAAGCTTCTGAGCATCGGCTTCCAGGGAACGGTCATCGAATTGGACTTCAGCAGTTCACTTGCCTCTGTGTCGGGCAAGGAGCAGGTCCTTGCGTTCGCGCAGATCGTCGCCACGACAACGGTCTCGCCCGGAGTCACCGCCGCACAGATAGCAATCAAAGGCCAAACCGTGAACGCTCCGCTACCTGACGGGACACTTGCCGAGGGGCCGGTCAATAAGGCTAGCTACTCGGCGCTCATCGCTCCTAGCGCAGAGACGGGAAGCAGAGTTACGAAGTAGGTGGTGACCCGGCGGTCCGGCTTCGGCCGAGCACGCTCAATGCTTCGTCGTGTACCAGCCCATTGGTAGAGATTGCACTTCCGCCGTCCGGCCCCTCGGTGCCTTCGAGGTTCGTAAACCTGCCGCCCGCCTCCAAGACGATCACCTCCAAGGCAGCAAGATCCCAAAGCGACGCAACAGGGTCGATCCCGATGTCGAGCACTCCCTCGGCGACGAGCATGTGCGACCAGAAGTCGCCGAAACTCCTGTCGGCATAGCAGCGC
>JAJZDJ010000060.1 GCA_021828685.1 Actinomycetes bacterium
GTCCCAGTCGAAGACGGCGCTGACGCGGTCGGGGTTTCCGGGCTCGAACTGGCAGTTGTCGACCTTGAAGTCGTTGTGGAGTATCGAGGTCCGTTGGGTTTCGGGCATCTGGGCCGCGAGGGCGACCGCAAGGTCGCCCATGAGCGTCGCTTCGCTTTCGGAAGCCACGAGCTCCCAACGCTTGGACCACCCGTCGACCTGACGCGCCACGAAACCTTCCGGTCGCCCCAGGTCGCCGAGGCCGCATGCGCTTGGATCGAGGATGTGAAGCTGGGCCAAGGCGTCAACAGTCGCCCGGCCGACCCGGCGGGACGCATCCGAGAGCGCTGCCATCGACGGCGTCAGCTGACCCCACAAAACCTCCCCCCGGCGGTATTCCATGACGACGAAATCGCTTCCCACGACGTCGATGTCGCTGCACAGGTGAAGCGCACGCGGCGCCGGGGGATAGTAACGCCACAGGCGTGACAGGACCCGGTACTCGCGCTTCATGTCGTGTGCCCCGGGGGCGATCCGCCCGAACGGAGGTCGGCGCAAAACCACCGAGGTCGAGCCGAGGTGCAGTAGGTAGGTCAGGTTGGCGGACCCGTTCGGGAACTGCTCCACGCTGAAAGGGCCGTTTACGTCGACTAGGGCTTCACGCAGCTCGGGCAGGGTCCTCAGGTATTGCGCGAGGCGATCCCAGTCCAGGTCCTCGCCGGCTCTGACCGCAGCAACTTCGGGGGGAGACAGGTTCGTGGTGGCGTGGCCCGATTGGGAAACAGGCGCGGGGCGGTCGTTCACTTAGCCGGTGGCGGCTCGTCGCCGCCGTCGAGGAGCGGGGCGTGCGACTGCGCGACCGCAGGATGAGCGGAGAATCGGATAGGGGCGCCCGGGAACACTGCGGGTCGACCGTCGGGAAGGGCGACAGTTTCGAAGAACCCTCTGGCCGCAAGGTGCTCGTCTTCGAGAACGTCGTCGGGTGAGTTGACGACCGCGATCGGAAGCCCGCGAGCTTGGCCTTCGTGGTAGATGGTGGTCGCGTCTTGAACCATGAAGAACGCTTCGATCATCTGCTGGATGTGAGGGAAATTCGCCTGGCGGAACGACACTTCCTGGTATCCGGCGTCGGTGAGATCGGCGGCCATCCCGAATCCGTCCATCCACTCGATGAGGTTCTGCCAGGGTTTTATATCGCCGAGGATGAGAGCAAAGTAGACGTAGCGCCCGTCAAGCGTCGAGAACAAGGCGGGTTGAGTAGGCGAAGGCTGCGCGTGACGGCAAGTCTGTCGTTTGACCAGCGCCTTGGGATAAAACCAGTACGGATTGGCGAGCTCCGGGCTGACTGCTACGCAGTCGTGAACGGACACGTCGATGACCTGGCCGCTACCGGTTTGCTGCCGTTCGATCAGCGCCAGGAATATCGATATGTGGGCGAAGCTCGCCGCGACATGGTAGGCCTGGTTCTCCGCCGGGCGTATCGGGGGGATCGAGTGGTCGTCGTAGCCACAGCTGTTGAGCAGGCCGCCGGCTGCTAAGGCCACAAGGTCCGAGCTCGCATAGCCCGCCCAGGGGCCGTCCTGGCCAAACGGGGTGATGGCGCACACGACGAGACGTGGGTGGCGGGCGGCGAGCACTGCAGGGTCGACTCCCAACTCGCGCTGGCGGGCGGGTGTGAGAGACAGGATCAGAACGTCGGCGTCGCGCAGATGGCCGTCGAGCATTTCTTGGTCGCCAGGCAGGCTCGCCTTGACCGATCGCTTCGACGTGTTGTAGTACCAGAACGTCAAGCTCGAGTCCGGAGTCTGCTCGCCGCCGGCGAACGGTCCGATCTGCCGGGTCGGCGAGCCTTCGGGAGGCTCGACCTTGGTGACCCGGGCTCCGTACTGGGCCAGCAGCTTGCCTGTGAGCTCGCCGGCGGGGTCCTCGGCGATCTCGACCACGGTCAGGCCATCACATATCGGCGCGCCGAGGGGAAGCGGGTGATCTTGAACCGTCACGTCAGATCACCCCCGCCTCGGCCAGCTCGTCGATCTCGGCCTTGTCGACGCCGAGCAGCTCGCCGAAGACGTAGGCATTGTCCTCGCCGACCAACGGCGCCGACCTCCAGTGGTCCGGGCCCTGGCCGGACATCGACGCCGGGAAGCCCTCGAAGCGAGCTGGTCCGATGACAGGGTGGTCCATCTCGAAAAAGGTGCCACGCCACGCTAGTTGCGGGTCGACCTCGTTCAGGTCCTGCGGGTTCTGCACTGCGCCGGCGCGGACACCGTGAGCCTGCAGGCGGCCCATGACGGTGTGGGGATCGTAGTGTGCCGTCCACTCTGCGATATGACCGTCGAGGAGGTCCTGGTTGGCGAAGCGACCCTCCTGGGTGGCGAAAAGCGGGCCGGAGGCCCATTCGGGCGAACCCATTGCCGTCAGCAACGCCGACCACTCGTCGTTGTTGAACACGGCGATCGCCACCCACCGGTCTTCACCGGCGCACGGGTACACGCCGTGCGGTGCAGCCTGGGGGTGTTCGAGGCGGTTCCCGGTCGGGTAGTCGGGTCGCTGCGTCGTGTGATCGTTGACCGTCACGTCGAGTACCACCGGACCGAGGAGGCTGACGCCGACTTCGACTGCCGCGACGTCGATCTCCGTGCCGACCCCTGTCGCCCGACGGTTCCAGATGGCCATCAGAAGCGCAGCAGAGTTGTAGTACGCAGCCATGTTGTCCATGTAGGAGAGTCCCCAGCCCGACGGCTCGCGACCGGGGAGCCCGGCGACGTATGACAGGCCGCTCGCCGCCTGGACGATCGGGCCGTAGCTGCGGTAGTGCTCGTGGGGACCGGAGTGCCCGTAGCCGCTCATCCTGGCGTAGATGACGTCCGGCACGAGCTCGCGGAAGCGCTCGTATGTGAAACCCCACTTCTCCATGACGCCGGGGGCGAAGTTCTCGGTGACGACAGAGCTCGCGCCGACGAGCTGCTCGGCAAGGTCGCGACCGCGTTGGGTCCGCAGGTTGATCGTGACCCCGAGCTTGTTCCGGCTGTAATTATTGAAAAGTCCCCCACGATTCGGGTCGGCCGTAGCGTCCTGCTGGCCGTAGTTGCGCACCTCTCCCTTGTAGAGAGGCAAACGTCTCGGCATGTCCACCCTGGTGCGGTCCTCAATCTTGATGACCTCGGCACCGAAGTCGGCGAGGAGCCGTGTCGCTACCGATCCGACGCCCATCCAGCAGAAGTCCGCCACGCGGACTCCGGCGAGAGGCCCGCTCCGTTTGCGCGGGCCTCGATCCTCCTCGCCGTAGAAAGGGAACACGCCGGGTGCCTGCTTCTGAGGAATCATTATAAGAGTATTGTAGCGATCGAGCCGATCGAGGATGCGTTCCCCGAGATCAGAAGCTGCCCTCGGCTGCTCGGTCTATCCCGAGCGTGAGCAGCAGATCCTCGTGGAGCTCCATCCACACGTCGTGGTAGGAGCGTTTCATGACCCCGGTGAAAGCGTCGCGTTCCCCGCCCTCAAGCCTGGCGAGCGCGTCGTCGAGTCGCTGGCGGTACGTCCCGATTCGTGCGTGCGTTGCGGCCATCTCCCCGACAACGTCGCAGGCGCGACCGTGGTGCGTGCGAAGGTCGCCTACGCAGGCCGCATCGTAGGAGGGGTCGCTGTGGTCGTTCGCTGCGTCATCTCGGACCTGCCAGGCAACGCAGAGCTCCTTGAAGGCGACGTTCAACTCCAAGAATCTGGCGTAGGATTCGCGCAGGTGCTCGACGGTTCCTGCGTCGGGTTTGTGCGCGCCGCCGAGCAAGTCGGCGTGGTGCTGGCGACCCGCCGGTGTCAACTGCCAGAACCCCCGGGCCGCGTGGAACCGGACGAGCTCGTCCGCCTGCAGACGACCAAGGATTTCCTCGACGTGCCCGGCGCCGGCTGAGCACATTTCGGCGAGCACGTCGAGGGTTGCGAAGCCCTTGATGCGCAGGGCGTGCATCACGTCGAAATCCGATACCTGCTGCCGGGCGACCTCGATGTCGAGGACCTCGGCACCAGGGCGGTTGGCGCCGTGGCCGGCGCGGTCCGTGGCTGGATCCATCTCGTCCGGACCGAAAACTTCTATAGGGTCGACCAGGCCGAGCTCGAGCAGCGCCTGGGCGACGGCGAGGCGGGCGACCGGAAGGCGGAACGGAGAGCAGCTCACGTAGTCAAGGCCGCAGGCCACGAGAAAACGGGCTGATGCGGGGTCGCCCGCCTGCTCGCCGCACGCTCCGATCGGAAGGGTGGGAGCCACGGCTCGCGCTGTCGTGACGGCGTGGTTGATGAGAAAGCCGACCCCTGCGCGGTCGAGAACCTCGAAGGGGTTGTGCTCCAACAGCCCGTTTCGGATGTAACTCGGTATGAGCTCCGCCTCCACGTCGTCGCGGCTGAACGCAAAAGTCAGCTGTGTCAGGTCGTTCGTCCCGAACGAGAAGAAGTCCGCCTCGATCGCCAGCTCCGACGCGAGCACGCACGCTCTCGGCGTCTCGATCATGGTGCCGACGCTCACAGCCTCCATGTTCGGTCCTGTTGCGCCCGCCTCGAGCTCGGCCTGCTCGACCCACGTCCGCGCAAGGGAAAGCTCGGCGCGATCTGTGACGACGGGTATCATCACCTCGACGTGAGGGGAATGCCCCCTCGACTGCAGGGCGCTGACGGCGCGGCTTATGGCCCTCACCTGCATCGGATACAGGCCGGGTTTCACCATACCGAGGCGAACGCCACGGGTGCCGATCATCGGGTTCGTCTCAGAGAGCCGTCTGACGGCCGTCAGCTCGGCGGCTGACTTCTCGTCGAGAGTGCCCGTCGCTTCCGCGACGATCAGCGGTTCGAGAGCCGGAAGGAACTCGTGAAGTGGGGGGTCGAGCAGCCTTATCGTTACCGGCAGCCCGCCCATAGCCTCGAGAAGAGCCTCGAAGTCCGCAGTCTGGACTGCTTCCAACGCGACGAGGGCCTCTTCGTCGACCAGCTTGTCGTCGCTGAGGATGAGCCTCCGCACCAGGGGCAGCCGGTCTTCGGCCAGGAACATGTGCTCGGTCCGGCACAGCCCGATGCCGTCTGCGCCGAGGGAGCGCGCATGGCGGGCCGACTCGGCGTCATCAGCGTTGGCTCTCACGCCGAAACGGCCGGAGCGCACCTGGTCGGCCCAAGCCAGGATTGTCTCCAACTCGGGGGGTGCGGTCACGGTGCTCACCGCCGCCTCACCGCGGTACACCTCCCCAGTGTGGCCGTCGATGGAAATGATCTCGCCTGCGGCGATGCTGTGGCCTGCGATCGTAATCCCGACGGCATCCACCTGGAGATCCTTGACCCCGACAACCGCTGGAATGCCCCACCCCCGGGCGACGACCGCAGCGTGGCTCGCGAGACCGCCCCGCGCTGTGAGGATGCCAGCGGCGGCCTGCATCCCGAGGACGTCCTCCGGTCCGGTCTCCGTTCTGACCAGAATGACGGACTCTCCGCGCTCAGCAGCCTGAAGCGCTTCGTCGGCGGACAAGACGATGTAACCCGAGGCGGCGCCGGGCGATGCGGGCACCCCAATACCGAGAACCTCGAGTTCTTCGTCGGCTCCGAAGTGTGGATGCAGGAAATGGGCAACATCTGCGGGGTCCGCTTCGGAAACAGCTTCGGCGCGCCCGAAACTGCGGTCGGCTCCGAGGGCGCGGCTCACGAGGGAGCACAGGCGTTCCGCAGGGGAGGTCCCCGGATGATCGAAGGTCCTCGGATGATCGACGGTCGGTATCGGGGAGGCAGGGTCGGTGTTGGCGGTCGACGACATAGATACGATTGTCCCTCCCCGGAGCCGGGTTGGCCGACGACCCGGTACCTTTGGCGATTCGAGCATCTCGATACTAACGTATCGATCAATTACTGATGAGGGACTGGGGTTGCATGAGCGTTGAGGAAACCTATGCGCCGAGCGTTGCCGAGTTCGCTGAGACGGCGCGCTTATGGCTTGCGGAGCGTCTCGAGCCAGCGGACGAGTCCAGCGAAATTTGGGGTGAGGGCAGCGACGACGTATCGGTGTTTCACTGCCTGTCCTTCGAAGAGGAACGGAACCTGCTCGGCCGGCTCATGGAGTGGCAGCAGGAAAAATTCGACGCCGGCTACGGTGCCATCACCTGGCCCGTGGACTACGGCGGGGCAGGCCTGACGCCGGAGCACGAGCGGGTCTACCGGTCGATCGAAGCCGACTTCAAAGCGCCCGGCGGTCATGAGACCTTCGCAGTCACAACCGGCCTGATCGCGCCGACGGTGCGACTGTTTGGTAACGACGCCCAGCAGGAGCGCTTCGTGCGGAGGTTCCTGCGGGCCGACGAGCTTTGCTGCCAGCTCTTCTCGGAGCCCGGAGCGGGATCGGACCTTGCCGGCCTCGGTACAAGCGTCGTGCGGGACGGTAACGAATGGGTCGTTAACGGCCAGAAGGTGTGGAGCTCGGGTGCGCAGTTCTCCGGCTGGGGCGAACTGATAGCTCGAAGCGACCCCGGCGTCGCCAAGCACGCCGGCATGACAGCGTTTCTCGTACCTATGGACGCACCGGGCGTCGAGGTGCGACCGATCCGCCAGATGTCGGGTGGGAGCTCCTTCAACGAGGTTTTCTTCAACGACGTGCGTCTAGCCGACGAGCTTCGCCTCGGCGAAGTCGGCCAAGGGTGGAAGGTGGCGCTCGCGACGCTCGGCTTCGAGCGCGGCGGGACCGGAGGCCGGGGGGTCGGAGGATCCTGGGAGCGGCTGCTCGGCCTTGCCCGGTGGCTCGATCGCACACGCGAACCGCTGATGAGACAGAAGCTTGCGTCGGTGTACATCCACCAGCGGTTGCAGTCGTTCAACCGGTCGCGCATACAAGCCTCAGCAGAGTCGGGTCGACCGCCAGGTCCCGAAGGATCGACAGGGAAACTTGCGTGGGTGCAGGGACTCACCGAGATCGGCTCAGTGGCCGCCGAACTGCTCGGAGCGAGGATCACGGCGGATACAGGCGAGTGGGGAACTTTCGCTTGGAGCGAGCACCTTCTCGGAGCGCCCGGCTACAGGATCGCTGGCGGCTCAGACGAGATCCAACGCAACATCATCGGAGAGAGAGTCCTCGGGCTTCCAGGCGAGCCGCGCTCCGACCGTGGAGCCTGGCGCGACATCGCCCGCTGAGCGCTGGTGGGCGGCTGGTGGATGCCGCTGAGAAAAGAAGCCCACTGAAATCTCCCATTGAATTAGGTTGGAGAGCTAACTAATCTCTTGGTCAGTTAAGAGTTTGACAACGGTCGACGAAAGGGGGATGCATGCGAGGAATACGGCATGCTCTCAGCGGAGCCATCTACGAGGAGGGCGGCGACGACACGGTCGTGGTCAGCAAAGGCGATGTCAGCGGTGTCTTCGGACGCAACGGCGATTGGATTAGCGGTGAGCTTCGCAGCGCCGATCCTGAGATGTGCCGCTGGTTGACGAGCGGGGCGCACCAATCCGACCGCCTGAAGTCCAGTCGGCGTTTTACAGCTTTGACCTCGAAGCCAGCGGCGGGATCGTGACCCAAACGACGGAACGCCAGACCACAGGCCGGTCGCGTGGGATCTCGTATCAGCAGCTTCTCGACACCGACACCCATCCTGTCCCGACGTGTCTGCGCGAGGAGTCGGCTCCTTATCTTGGTGAACATGACGTGCCGGTCGCCTACTACACCGAACGGCACTACCACGAGCTCGAGAAGGAGAAGCTCTGGGCCAGAGTGTGGCAGTTCGCTTGCAGGGAGGAGCACATCCCGCAACTGGGCGACACCTACGTCTACGACATCGCAGGCCGCTCCTACTTAATCGTGCGCGGCGAGGACAACCAGATTCGGGCATACCCGAATGCCTGCCTGCACCGCGGGCGCCAGCTTCGTGACCAGCCGAGCAGGGTTCGTGAGCTTCGCTGCTCATTCCATGGTTTCTGCTGGAACCTCGACGGTTCTCTCGCTCAGATCCCGTGCGAGTGGGACTTCCCCCAAGTCGATCGGGCTAGCTTCAACCTCCCCCGGGTCAAGGTCGGCATCTGGGCGGGTTTCGTCTTCATCAACCCCGACCCGAACTGCGAAGCCTTCGAAGACTACATCGGGGTTCTTCCGACCCAGTTCGAGCGTTGGGACCTCGCCAGTCGCTTCGTCGAAGTGCACGTCGCGAAAAGGATCGCCGCCAACTGGAAGATAGCCCAGGAAGCGTTCAGCGAAGCGTTCCATGTTGTTGCGACCCACCCGCAACTGCTTCCCGGTATCGGCGACGCCAACTCCCAGTACGACGTGTGGGGCAACGTGAGCCGGGCGATAACACCGAACGGGACCCCGAGCCCTCACCTGTCCTGGGTGCCGACCGAACAGGAGATGTTCGACTCCATGGTCGACCGGCGCCTCGACGAGGAGCCGGTGCTGGAGATCCCGGACGGAATGACAGCGCGAGAGCTTTCGGCAAAAGCATCCCGGGAGGCGCTGCGTCCGTTGGTCGGCGATGCGATAGACGAGTTCTGCGACGCGGAGTTGGCGGACAGCCTCGACTACTCACTTTTTCCCAATTTCCATCCCTGGGGCGCGTTCAACCGGATCGTCTACCGCTTCCGGCCCAACGGCGACGACCACCGCAGTTGCATAATGGAATGCCTCTACCTGTCACCTTTCTCGGGGGACAGGCCGCCTCCTGCGCAGATCCACTGGCTCGACTTCGACCAGGATTGGATGGAAGCCGACGAGCTGGGCTCGCTCGCACGGGTGTTCGATCAGGACTCGTTCAACATGCCCAAGGTCATGAGCGGTCTGCTGAGCACGGCGAAGCCCGGGATCACGCTCGGTCTCTACCAGGAAAGCAAGCTTCGCCAGTTCTACAACCAGCTTGAAGAGTATTTCGACGACGACAAGGAGGCAGCCGATGACTGAAGGAGCAGAAGGCGACTATGAGGACCTCACCGAGTGTGCTCTGAGCCCAGAACTCGAAAAGGAGTTGGTGTACACGCAGCGAAACTGCGTCTTCATGTGGACCAACTCCAAAGGTGAACCGTTCGGCGTCGTCATGTCTTACCTGCCGAAGGACGGAAAGCTGTGGCTCACTGCTGCGGAACGGCGCAAACGCATACCGGCTTTGCGGCGCAACCCGAGGGCGTCGATCTGTGTGTGGGGGGCCGGTACGTCCTTGGGCTCCGGGCGCACTATGACCTACAAGGGTAGCTGCGTCATTCACAAGGATAGGGAGACCAAAGACTGGTTCTATCCCGAGTTCGCCCGCTACCTTCGAGCGGACCCGGACCAGGCCGAGGTCTTCCAGAAGTTCCTGGACTCGCCCGACCGGGTCGTGATCGAGTTCACCCCCGACTACAAGCTCGGATTCGACAGCGAACTGATGTGGGTACGCTCCCCGGGGGTAACCGGCTGAACATCGTGTACGGCCCGATAGCATTGATGTCATGTCGACTTTCGGGTGCCGTTCACTGCGCCGTCGTTGCGCGCCTGGCGAAGGGTCACGTCTGTGGTAGCGAGGGGAACTCAGCCGAGTCGGCCGAGAAGGCTCGGCCGTCCGATCGCAAGCGATGGAGACGAGCGGCGAAGGCGGATCATCGAGTCGGCTCGACGCCAGTTCGCCCGCTCCGGATTTGCCGGTACGACGAACCGGGAGATCGCCGAGCGGGCTGGTATCACCACAGGGGCGATCTACCACTACTTCCGTTCGAAGCTGGAGGTGTACCTGGCCGTCTTCGAGGAGACGGACCGGCTGATACTGGAGCGCTACGCGCAGGTGACAGCCGACCCGACCATGTCGTTCGACCAGATGGTGGCGGCGATATTGGAGGTTTCGTCGCAGATGAACCGCGAGGACGAGAGCCTTGCGGCATTCATCACGTCCGCCTCGGTGGATGCGCACCGCACGCCGGATCTGATGGCGAGCTACAGGGGCCACGACCGTCAGATGGTCAGCTTCTTCGAGCGGCTTGTGGATCGCGGGATAGCGGAAGGCAGCCTCGATCCGGCTATGCGTTCCGACGCGATGGCCGCCATCCGGGTTCTGACAATCGGGCTGACCTGGTACTCGGTGCGCGTCCACGACCCCGAAGCTCACCGGAAGGCAACTGTTGCGACGGTGGCGGCTCTTCGAGGCGAACTTTTCGCGCCTGGCGGACAGAGGCGGCGCCGCAAAGCCGGCTGAAGGCCGGGCCTCGCCGGGGGCCTACAGAACGAGTGGCGTTCTCTTGAGCGGGCGCGTTCTAGTGGAGCCGTCAAGAAAAGAGATCGCAGTCGACGGCGGAGAAACCGTCTTCGCCGCTGCGCTTCGCCAAGGGATGCGCTGGCCGACCGTTTGCGGTGGACTGGGCTCGTGCAGGACCTGTTTCATGGTCGTCTTGGAAGGAGAGGAGTTCTGCTCTCCTGTCGAGAGCTGGGAGGCAGAGGGCTTGGCCGAGCTCGGAGCGCTGAATACGAGCGGACCGGTGCGCTTGGCGTGCCAGACGAAAGTGAGCGGCCCGGTCGTAGTCCGCAAGCCTGGGGTCAGGTAGCGCAGTGCCTTATACGCAAATCACTTATGATGAATTCCCTGGACTACAAACAACCGATCTGATAGAAAGCAGCGTTACCGGTAGTGCTATGTGGCGCAAACATCCGGACGCTAACGGTGGGAGGAACGGGCTCAAATGACCGACGTCGAAGTGGAGACCGAACTCGCCAACAGCGGCGCGCGTCCGGTGGCTGAGGGGCTTTTCACCTGGCCTGACACGCCTCGCCTTATCGCAACTTCGTGCGTCGCCTGCGCGACGACCACGTTCCCCAAGCAGGCGAGCTGCCCACGATGCACCGGGACAGACATGCGGGAGGTCACGTTGGCCACGCGGGGGCGGTTGTGGACTTGGACCATCCAGGGTTTCGAACCGAAACCCCCTTATGCGGGACCGATCCCGTTCGAACCATACGGCGTCGGCTACGTCGAGCTTGCTGCTGACGCTCCGGGAGCATCGTCGGTGCTCGTGGAGTCCCGCCTGAGCGAATCGTCGCCAGACCGATTGGCGATAGGAGCAGAGATGGAGCTGCAGATCGTCCCGTTTCGCCGCGACGACGACGGCACCGAGGTCGTTACTTTCTCCTTCCGGCCCGCTGAAGCGGCCGGCGAATGAGAGCAATCGGGTTACAGCAATCGACTGAGAGCAACTTGGACATGCTTAACGATCGGAGTACCTCATGGACGTAGCCATAGTCGGCGTAGGAATTCACCCCTTCGGGCGCCATCCCGGAGTCTCAGGTTTGGAGCAGGGTGCGTTCGCTGTGCGCGAAGCGCTCGCGGACGCCGGTATCGGCTGGACGGACGTCCAGTGCGCGTTCGGAGGCAGCGCGTCGTCGGGCAACGCCGACAGCCTCGTTTCGAACCTCGGCTTGACGGGCGTCCCGTTCGTCAACGTCTACAACGGTTGTGCGACCGGCGGCAGCGCGCTGGCTATGGCCGACCGGGCGATCCGCTCGGGGGACTATGACGTGACGCTCGCGCTGGGCTTCGACAAGCACTCACGCGGCGCTTTCAACGCCAACCCCGAGTCGGCCGGGATAGGTCGCTGGTATGGCGAGACTGGGATGATGCTCACGACACAGTTCTTCGGCATGAAGATCCAGAGGTACCTCCACGACTACGGACTGCCGTCGGAAATTTTGGCCAAAGTCGCGGCAAAAGCCTTTCGGAACGGCTCTCTCAACCCGAACGCGTGGAGGCGCAAGCCGCTGTCGGAAGAGGAGATCCTGTCGGCGCCGATGCTGAGCAACCCGCTGACGCAGTTCATGTTCTGCAATCCCGGCGAAGGTGCGGTCGCTTTGATTCTCTGCAGGGCGGATCAGGCCCACCGCTTCAGCGGCCGTCCGGTGAAACTACGCTCCGTGAGCTTCAAGACTCGCCGGTTCGGCTCCTTCGAGGTGTTCAGCCCGTGGCTGTCGCCTGAGAGGGTGCCCGGCCCGACCGTCGAAGCGGCAGCAGCGGCTTTCGAGGCTGCGGGGATCGGACCCGAAGATATGGACGTCGCTCAGATCCAGGACACCGAGTCGGGAGCCGAGATCATGCACATGGCCGAGACCGGCTTGTGCAAGGACGGCGACCAGGGTGCCCTCCTCGGCTCGGGTGCTACCGAGATCGGCGGAAGGATGCCGATCAACACTGATGGGGGGTGCCTCGCAAACGGTGAACCGATCGGAGCTAGCGGTCTACGGCAGGTCTACGAGAACGTGCTGCAACTGCGAGGTGACGCCGGGGACCGCCAGGTGCCCGGCAATCCCAAGGCTGCATTTACTCACGTGTACGGTGCGCCCGGCTTGAGCGCATGCACAGTCATGACCGTCTGATGGGAAGCCAGATGACCCAGGTTGACCTAGCACTGTTACAAGATCGCCTCGACGTAGCCGACAGTATCTACCGTTACGCGTCGTGCATAGACCGCCGTGACATGGTGGGCCTGCGGAAAGTCCTCGCCGACGACATGTGGGCGAAGTACGGCAACAGTGAGCCGATGCAGGGCGGCGACACCGTCGCCGCATGGATCGACGCCGCCACGAAAGATGCCCTTTGGCAGCACCACCTGCTCAGCGTCTACCACACCGACATCGAAGGCGACCGGGCGAAAGCACTCGTTTATCACACGTCCTACCAGGTCTTTCGCGACGACCCCGACACCGTCAGGGTGCTCGTGGCCAGGTACCACAACCAGTTGACGCGCTCGCCGGCGTGCTGGCAGATAAGCGGGTTGGTCTTCGAGATCCTCTGGGCCGAGAGGCGGTCCGATCCTCACGGGTCGCTCGCGGCCGTCGGTGGCCGCGGGCCTTTGGAGATACCAGCTTGAAGCCTGCTGTATTCGCCTACCACGCTCCTGCGAGCGTGGAGGAGGCGCTCGACCTGCTCCGCGAGCTCGGCGACGACGCCAAGGTGCTCGCCGGAGGCCAGAGTCTCGTGCCGATGCTTTCGATGCGCCTGAGCGTCTTCCCGCATCTGATCGACGTCGGGAACCTTGGCGAGCTCGACGGTATCCGGATCGACGAAGAGCGGGTGACGGTCGGGGCGATCACGTGTGATTCGCTCGTCGAGCGCGACGCCGGTGTGGCTGACGCAGCGCCCCTTCTCAGCCGGGTCACCCCCTACATAGGTCACCTGGCGATCAGGAACCGGGGGACCCTCGGTGGGTCGATAGCGCACGCCGACCCGGCGGGCGAGTACCCGGCGGCAGCTCTTGCTTTGGACGCCGAGATGGTTGTCCGCTCGGCGGGCTCGCAGCGTCGGGTGGGTGCAAGCGAATTCTTCACCGGTCTGTGGTCGACGGCGCTGAATCCCGAGGAGCTACTGGTCGAAGTGGACTTTCCCCGATGGAAAGGCCGAAGCGGTTTCGCCGTCGCCGAGCACGCACGACGCCACGGGGATTTCGCGATCGCCGGAGCGGTCGTGGGGGTGACCCTCGACGCTGATGACCGGATCGTGAGGGCTGGGATCGGGTTGTTCGGTATGGCGTCGACGCCGCTGCGAGCGAGCACAGCTGAGGCCGACGTGATCGGGCGTACCTACACGGACTGCGACAGCGAGCAGATCGGGCATCTTTCTGTCGAGGGCCTCGACGACGTGGTCGCCGACACGTCCGGGTCGGCGCAGTACCGCCGTCAAGTCGGCGCGGCGATGGTCGCACGGGCGTGGAGCGAGGCGGTCAACGAGGCGTCGAATGCCTGAAACGTCGGGCGTTACCGCCGTGACGATCGAATGCAGCGTCAACGGTACGAGCTATAGGGCGACGGTTGAGGCGCGCCTCACGCTCGCGGATTTCCTTCGGGAGCGCTGCGGCCTTACCGGGACGCATCTCGGCTGCGAGCACGGAGTGTGCGGAGCCTGCACGGTCCTCGTCGGCGGGAGAGCGGTCCGGTCGTGTCTCATGTTCGCCGTCCAGGCGCAAGGCAGGGAAGTAACCACCGTCGAGGGACTGGCAGGGCCCGGCGGGGCGCTCAGCGCGGTCCAAGAAGCGTTCCGCTCGGAGCACGGGCTGCAATGCGGGTTCTGCACTCCGGGTTTCGTCGTTGCCGCTACCGCCTTCCTGGCGGACAACCCCGATCCCTCCGAGGCGGAGATCCGCGAGGCGATGTCAGGGAACCTTTGCCGTTGCACTGGTTACCAGGGAATCCTCAGAGCTGTCGCGGTTGCTGCGCACGCGACCGCGTCCGCGGGCCGCGAGGAGCTGAAATGAGCCCGATCGAAGCGGTTGACGCCGCCGGCGGGGCACGCTACGTCGGCCAGCGTGTCGCTCGAAGCGAGGACGCCAGGATGGTGACCGGGCACGGCACCTACGTCGATGATGTGGTGGTTCCGGGCGTGCTGCACGCAGCCTTCGTGCGCTCGGGCGTAGCCAGCGGGACCATCACCAACCTTGATGTGCAAGGCGCGTTGGCTACACCCGGGGTCCGTGCCGTCTACAGCGGAGCTGATCTCAACAAGCTGGTCGTCGAGCCGTGGCTGGACTACGAGGGTCCGCTCGGCGCGGGCCCTGCGAGACCCTTCCGGGTCCTCGCCGAAGGCGACGTCCGCTTCGCCGGGGAAGCTATCGCCATGGTGATCGCCGACTCGCGCTACGCAGCCGAGGACGGCGCAGAGGCGGTGATCGTCGACGTCGAAGTGCGCCGGGCCGTTGTAAGGATGGCTGATGCTCTCCTCGACAGTGCGCCTGTGGTACATCCTGAACGGAGCGGGAACCTGGCCGGCGAGATCGCACCTCCGCCCGACGCCGAGCTGGATGCCATATTCTCTGCGGCTGCGCACGTGGTGACCGAGACGTTCAGCCAGCACCGCTATGCGTGCGTGCCGATGGAGACTAGGGGGATCGTCGCCTCCTGGGACCCCTACAAGGCGCACCTGTCGGTTCACGCGTCGACTCAGGGGCCGCACGGGGTGCGCACCCAGATCGCGCGGGTCATGGGGATAGGCGACCACCAGGTCAGAGTGGTCATGCCCGACGTCGGCGGCGGGTTCGGGCAGAAGATGTTCCTCGTACCCGAGGAGATAGCCGTGCCGCTGGCGGCGAGACTGCTCGGACGCCCGGTCAAATGGATCGAGGACCGCCGGGAGAACCTGATGTCGGGCCAGCACGCCCGCGAGGACGAGGTGACCGTCAGCTTCGCGCTCGACGGCGACGGACTGATACTCGGGGCGAAGGCGGATTTCCTGGAGAACGTAGGGTCGTTCCCGGCGGGCGGATCGAGCTCTATACGCTTCTCGTCCATGGTCTTCCCCGGCCCGTACCGGATCCCGCGCTACCGGGCGACGGCCCGGGCCGTGTTCACCAACACAAACGGCCGCTGCTCGTACCGGGGGCCTTGGATGGTCGAAACGGTCGCGCGTGAGCAGATGATGGACCGCGTGGCGGCAAAGCTGGGTCTCGACCCGCTCGAAGTGCGCCGCCGTAACGTGATCGTCGGAGGCGACCTTCCTTACAAGACGGCTGCCGGTCTTACCTATGATCAGATCTCGGCTGCAGAGACTCTGGAGCAGGCCGCTTCGATCGCAGGCTACGACGCCTTCCGTTCGGAGCAGGCCGCGAAGCGAGCGGCGGGCCGGCTCGTCGGCATCGGGATGAGCCTCTTTACCGAGCCCTCCGGGATAGCCGCCGGGACTTTGTCTACGGAAGCAGCGACGGTAAGGATCGGCTTCAACGGCCACGTCGAGGTCGTCACGTCCTCAGCCAGTCACGGCCAGAGCCTCGAGACCACGATCGCGCAAGTCGTCGCCGACGAGCTCGGCGTGGACATGGCCGACATAACAGTCTCCCAGGGAGACACCGCTGCCACTCCTTACGGGCCGGGCACCGGCGGGAGCCGGAGCGCTGTCCTGTCGAGCGGGGCGGCACGCGAGGCCTCCCAGGCGATGCGGGCGAAGTTGCTGCGAATAGCGGCGCACCGCCTCGAAGCCGCGGAGGAGGACCTGCGGATCGTCGACGGTACCGTGTCGGTAGCTGGCACTCCGAGCGCCAGCGTAGGTTTCGCCGAGCTGGCACGTTTGGCCTACAGCGCGCCGGATGCACTGCCTGAAGGCGAAGAGCCCGGACTGCAGACCCACGTCCGTTACCGTCCGT
>JAJZDJ010000301.1 GCA_021828685.1 Actinomycetes bacterium
GAGCGTAGCAGTGGGCCGACCAGGCCAGGCGCGCCGATGTCGGAGTACGCAAGCGGAGACGCCACCCCCTTACTCGTTCTGCTCCGGTCAGAAGATCATCGTCATCTAACCCGCTACCGACCAGAGGGGAACTCAACGGGCCCGGGTGCCGAAATGGGGCCTCCTCAGCGGGCACCCTTGTCAACGGGTTTGTCAACCAAACTCAACTTTGCCACCCTCTGGATGCCCAACTAGGCCGCACGGAGCCTCGGGGCACATCCCTCCCGACCTGGGCAAACACGCTCGACCAAGCCGAACCCCACGAACCAAGGCTACTTTGGGAGCAGGAGGCCGGGGGTTCGAGACCCCCCTCCCCGACCATAAGATCGTCTGGAGCCTCGGCTGTTACACGGTGTCGTCCCGCACGCTAGGGTGAAGGGTGCTGCGGGCGTAACTCAACGGTAGAGTGTCAGCCTTCCAAGCTGGTTACGCGGGTTCGACTCCCGTCGCCCGCTCTCGTAGATGACGAGGTTCGAATGACCGAGGTAGTGACACGATCGGACCGCAAGGGTGGCGCGATCGTGATGATCGACTCGCCTTCCAACCGCAATGCCCTGTCTCGTGCCGTCGTCGAAGGAGTGTGCTCCCACCTGGAGGCCGCCCGATCCGACGACGCCGTCAGGGCGGTGGTGCTTACGGGATCCGGCGGAACCTTCTGTGCAGGAGCCGACCTGACTGCTCCTCCCGTCAGTGCGGGGCCGGGCAGCTTCGAAGAACTGCTCCGCATGCTATGGGAATACCCCAAGCCCGTCATCGTCGCAGTCAACGGCCACGTCCGGGCGGGTGGTCTCGGGCTCGTCGCATGCGGCGACATCGTGGTATGCGCATCGGCTGCGACCTTCGCGTTCAGCGAGGTGCGGATCGGGGTCGCCCCTGCGATGATCTCGGTTCTGTGCCTTCGCCGCATGACCCCCATTTCGTCGGCACGCTACATGTTGACCGGGGAGGTCTTTACTGCCGTCGATGCGCTTCGAGCGGGGCTAGTAACTTCGATGGCTTCGAGCGACGACCTGCCCAAGGTGGTCGACGGGCATCTTGATGATCTCGCGCTCTGCGAGCCGGGCGCACTCGCTGCGACGAGGTCGCTGCTACGCGAGGTTCCGCAGCGCGGAGTCGTCGACGGTTTGGCCTGGGCGCAGGAGATTTCGGCGGCTCTGTTTGCCTCGCCGGCAGCGGCAGAGGGTATCGCCGCCTTCAAAGGGAAGCGCAAGCCGTCCTGGGTGGCCTCGCACTAGGAACTAGGCTGCTCGGGACGACTGTGTCCGTAATTGCACCGGAAATGTGTAAAAAGGGTCACAGTCCTCTTCGACGATCAAGGTCTGTCCGCTGCGGGGCACCAAACGCCCGCGGGGCGCGGACGCATCCGGCGCGGCGCTCCTGCGGCACGGTGCTCCTGCGGCTGCGGCGCCCCCGGCCGGAGCCGGGCCAGTCCTCCGACAGTTCGTCAGGCTGATCCGGCGGTTGGAGCTGGCTTGACGGGACCCCTTCTTGCACGGGCTTGAAGGAAATCCTACCCAGGTAGGCGGCATCTGAGTATGATTTCCTTCCATGAGGACGGCAGGAGTCCCGGATCTCCGAGAGCAGCTGGGTGACACGTTCACCTACGGCGAGGCCAAGCAGGCAGGTGTCGGTGACAGGCGTCTGTACGCCTTGCGCGATAGCGGAGAGATCATCTCGCTCGGCGGTGGCGTCTACCGCTGGGCCGACGCGCCGCCCGCCGACTCCGACCTGATCGAGATCGCCGAGCGAGTCCCGCACGCCACGCTGTGCCTGAAGACCGCGCTCGCTCGCCACAGTCTGATCGACGCCATTCCGGCCGCCATCGACATCGCTATCCCCCGAGGAAGCACTCGCCCAGCCCTCCAGGCGCCGTCTCGCATCCACCAGTTCGACCCCCGCACCTTCGACCTGGGGCGCGAAGAGCTGAACGTCGGTGCCCGTCGGCCCATCGGGCTGTACTCGGCAGAACGGTCCCTGGTCGATGTCGTCCGCCTTCGCCACATCGAAGGCAGGGAGGTCGCCTGGGACGCCCTGCGACGCTGGCTCGGCCGCCCGGGCCGCAGCCCGGCCCTGCTGATCGAGCTGGCCCAGAGATTCCCCGGCACCGAGCCCGCACTGCGCCGAGCTTTGGAAGTCTTGCTGTGACCGCTCCCTCCCGAGCCACCTCGGCGGGTCGGGCCTACCTCGACCTTCGGGCCAAGGCCCGTGGCGACCGCAGCCCGGTCGACGAGCTGTTGCAGCTCTACATACTGGAGTCGTTCCTCGCCCGCTTGGCCGAGTCGCGCTTCGCCGATCAGCTCGTCCTGAAAGGCGGGGTGCTCCTGGCCGCCTTCGGCGAACGCCGGCCGACCCGAGACGTCGATCTCCAGGCCGAGGCGCTCGACAACGACGAGGACAACGTCCGGACCGTCATCTGCGAGGTGGCGAACCTTCGCCTCGACGACGGCGTCGCGTTCGACGTGGACGGAGCGACCGCAGCGGAGATCCGCGACGTGGACGCCTACAGCGGCGTTCGGGTCACGATGAGCTCCGAGCTGGCAACCGCCCGTCCCCACTTCCATGTCGACGTCAACGTGGGTGACCCGATCACCCCCGCACCCCAGGAGCTGCACATTCCACGC
>JAJZDJ010000061.1:0-13978 GCA_021828685.1 Actinomycetes bacterium
CCGTACTTGTACCTCGAAGATCGCAGCGATGGAGGCGCAGCGGGCGCAACCGGGTCAGGACGTCGCGGTGGCTCCTTGGTCAGGTATCCACGCCAGTTGAGAAAGTCGGCGTAGCGAAGCGAATCGTCGCCGGCCGCAACCTGCTGCGAGACCGTGGAAGTGCGCCGGTAGCTTTCAATGCCGTCACTGACACGGAAGATCATGGCGGTAGCTCCATCGGCCAGCACGACGAGCGCCACCGTCTGGCCGGACGTCGCCCTATCCAGCACGCTTGCCAGGAGCAGCCCAGGATGGGCCGTCCCGGTGTTGCCTACAACGCTGGAGAGGTCCTCGGCGACACGGCGCACACCGGCGCCAGCCGCAAAAGCCTTGACGGCTCTCCCGTGCATCCCGGCGACAGCGAGCACGTCGACGTCGGCAGCTGTGATGCCGGCCTGCTTCAACGCGTCCGAAAAGGCGGCCTCGGCGAGCGGCAGGTAGGCGTGCTCGCCGAAACGCTCCTCCCAAACCCGAGACGCTGGGGCACCCGGTAGCCGCCACCGATCCAGGAATTCTTCGGTTGCGCTGGCGTGCGCCACCAGATCAGCTATCCCCGTCAGCACCTGCCCCGACCCCGACGGCCCCGACCCCGACAGCCCCGACCCCGACAGCCCCGACCCCGACAGCCCCGGCCCCGCTGGTGCGAAAAGGAAGGCCGCCGCCCCGTCGCCCCCGTCGCGCTCATCCGAGCTTCCTGGCAACCCGGTCCGGATATCCGAAAGGACCACCAAGGTGGGTACCACCGCCTCGGCTCCGATCAGGAGCGCACCCGCACCGGAGCGGACCGAGCCCGCCATGTCCAGCGCCAGGGCCGAAAGGTCGAGTCGAAGCGCCGCATGGACGATGTTGGCGTTCGTCTTGTCGAGATAGGGAGGGCCAGCCGTGGAATACAGCACCCGTTCGACGGCAGGGCCGCCGCTTCCGAGCGATCTAAGCGCCCCCCGGGCCGCCTCGACTGCCATAGAGGTGGGGTCCTCGTCGTAGCCGGCGACAGCACGAGAACCTTTCCCCCCGCCACCACCAAGCACTTCGCCGATCTCACTTCGCTTGAGTCGACGGTGGGGCAAGTACGTGCCGTATGCAACCAAAGCCATCACAGTCCTCCTTCGGTCTCATCAACCAGGTTAACCCTCATTCCGAGGTCGGGCCCAGAAAATGCGGAGCTCGCTTCTCCTTATGGCTCGCCAGGCCCTCCACCGCGTCCGGCCCACAGAAGCCGTAGAACTCGTACGCCAGGCTCGCATCAAGGATCGCTGACTGCGCCCTGTACCAATGATTGAGCGTGTGTTTGGTCCATCGGATAGCCGCCTGTGCTCCGCCCGCAAGCTGCTCGGCCACCGCCAAGGCACGCTCCTGGACTTTGTCGTCGTCGACGCAAAGAGACACTAAACCGATTCGCTCCGCTTCCTCACCGGTGAGCGTCTCGCATGTGAGCAGGTAGTACTTCGCCTTGGCCATGCCGCAAAGCAACGGCCAGCAAATGGCGGCATGGTCGCCTGCAGTCACGCCGAGGCGGGTATGGCCATCGATGATCCGAGCGCTTCTGGCCGCAATCGAAACGTCGGCGAGCAGACCAGCCACTAGGCCGGCTCCCACCGCGGGCCCGTGGATTGCAGACACCACTGGCTTCGAGCAGTTGATGACGTTGAAGACGAGGTCCCTGGCCTCTCTCATGATGCGGGTACGAGTCGTGTAGTCGTCGATCATCTCACCGATCAGGTCAAAGGATCCACCGGCCGAAAATGCCCTGCCTGCGCCGCAAAGCAGGGCGACTCTCGTCTCGGGGTCTCGATCGACAGCGAGCCAGACATCGGCCAGCTCGCGATGTACCGCCGGACTGACTGCATTCAGGCCTGGCGCGTCGAGCGTGACGCGAAGCACGCCTGGCGACGGTCGGTCAAAAGTCAAGCCTGGAAAGGCGTCGTATCGGCTGCTCATAATCCGTGGTCCTTCCTCAGGGCCGATATGGCCTCAGTTTGCCATCTGGAAAAAAATAGCCTCCTCGGGGTCAAGCGGCAATGAGACGCTCTAGCTTGTCGAGCTGCTCGGTCCAGCCCTGTTCCGCGCCAGCGAACGCATCAGGCGGCGGTAGCGGCTCGAAGTACGACTGGCGCATCGTGAGAGCAGTCCCTCCTTCGACCTCGACGAGCGTCACTTCGATGAGCGTGGCGAACAGCTCGCCGAGCTCCTCACTTACAGCTCTCCCGCTCATCACCAGGCGTCGCGGACGGTCGATCTCGTAGTACTCGCCACACATCGAGTGGGAAAACTGGGCCTCGCTCGGAATGAACTCCGGCCACTCCATCGCAAGGCGGTACTCGCCGCCGACGCGAAGGTCCACGTCGGCTTTTGGGCAAGAGAAGCCGTTCGGCCACCACCATTTCACTAGCTTCTCCGGATGAGTGAAGGCATCGAAAATGCTCTCAGGGGAGGCGTCGAACGTTCGCTCAACACGGAGATTCCTCTCGGGAACTGCTGATCGGACGTCCACCCGTCTGCTGTCGTTAGTCATGTTCACTCTCCGATTATTTGACTTTCCATGACCTCTATTGGGCCAAGCGCCTCGCCTGCGTTGTCATCGATCTGGCCAGAAACTCAATGTCAAGGCAAATCCGATCCAATTACGCCTGCTTGCTGGCGTAGGCGTCGAGTCGTTCGAGCTCGTCGGTGTAGATGCGCTTCATCACTCTGGGAGCAAAAAGGCGTTCAAAGAAGCCCCCGACTCCGCCGGCGCCCTCCCATGAAGTGAAAATGCGGACCTTGCAGCCCGGACCACTCGGGTCAACGGTGAAGGTGGTCACGGCGCTCGAATTCGCATCAGACTCCCGCAGCACACGGCCCGGCTCGGGTTCGTCGACGACGTTACGGTAGGCTCGGGTGCGCCCTCCCGCGGTCAGGTTGAAGCGGATAACAGTACCTGACCCGACTCCGCCGGACTCGACTTTGAATCCGGTGAAAGCATCGGGCAGGAAGCGCGGATGATGTTCGACCATGTCCGCGATGTACCCGTATACGCTCGCGGCCGAGGCCTCCATTTGGCGCTCGGCGGACACCTCAACCCGGCTCACACCGGCGACCTCTTCTGTGCGATTTGGAACACAATCCCGATACTACAGCGCGACCTGGCGGAAGCCCTTCGTCGCCTGCTACCCGTCGACGATCAATGCCTCAGCTTCGATCTCGACCTTCCAGCGGGAATCTACGAGACCTGCGACGATGACCATCGTTGCAGCGGGCCGTACGTTCGCGAAAACCCTGCCGTGCTCGGCACTGACGGCTTCCACCGCCGACGGATCCGTCACGTACATACGGGTGCGAACCACTGCACTGAGATCGGCACCTGCCTCGGCGAGCGCCGCATCGATGATCTCGAAGCAGCGTCGCGCCTGGGCTCCAGGGTCGTCCGAGCACGACCCGTCTGGCCAAATTGGCCCGGTTCCTGACACGAGCACTCGATCGCCTACCCGTACCGCTCGTGAGAACCCGATGGTGGGCTCGAACGGCGAGCCCGACGAAACGTTCTTCCTGCCTTGCATATCGCAAGTCTCTCACGTCGTCAATCGGTATTGCCGACGAGTTTACCGCCGCAGCTGTGGCTCCGGACCCCGACCGCAGCGCGATACTACAGAACGCTGAACCTGACGGGAAGCGGGTGGCGTCCAGTTGCGGCAATCAGCAAAAGGCCCGGCCAATAAACGGCGCGACGCGAGTCCTGCCAGCACCTTCAAAGTCTCGGTAGCGGCCACTTCGGGGACTTCCAGCGGAGATCGCAAAGCAGACGCAAGGTCACAAGTGTGAACCGTGAGCTCGAAGGTGCGCGTCGGCAGGTAGTCCACCACCTTGTGCGGAGGATGTGACGCGATGATTGCGATGACCGCGATGACAAAGCGTCATTGCGTCGATCGAGGTGCGCCGCCTACCATGTCAAAGACAGCATTACGAGTGGAGGGAAGCGAATGGGTGGAGGGAAGCGAATGGGTGGAGGGAAGCGAATGGGTGGCCGAGCGGCGGCTCGGGTGTCCGCAGGTGTCACGGTCCAGGCACTTGTGCTTGGTGCGCTGCTCGTCGGCGGTGCGACGCCAGCTTTCGCTGCGCGCCCAGCTCACAACGGCGGCGGGGGCGGCGGGGGCGGCGGGGGCGGCGGCGGAACGACCACCGGCTTCGACGTGTCCTACCCTCAGTGCGGGACGACCCTTCCGACCTCGACAGCGTTCGGCATCGTCGGAGTAAATAACGGTCGTGCCAGCGACTTCAACCCGTGCTTTGCTCCGCCCTCGTCGACTTCGGGCTACACTCAGAGCGAGCTTTACTGGGCCGTGAGCACGGCGACTGGTACAGCGAACCTCACGTCGAAGGCCTTGTTGTACGTCAACACGGCCGACCCCGGGAACGTGTACAACGGGCAGGTCATCGGTGACTGGCCGACGTCGTCGGGGCAAATCTCGGATCCGTATAGTGCGTGCACGTCGACCAGTATCACGGTCTCAGGAGTCAGCTACAACGTCGGGCTGAATAACAACGCGTGCGCCTGGCAGTACGGCTACAACATGGCGCAAGCGGACGCAGCGTCGCTCACGAGCGCTGCTACTGCGATCGCCAACCAAGAATCAACCGTCCACGTGCCCGCCACACCGTCGAGTTACCCGTGGTGGCTCGACGTGGAAACCGCGAACACCTGGCAGGCCGACACCTCAATGAACGTTGCCGACCTGCAGGGGATGATCGCCGGCCTGGAGGCTGCGGGGGTATCGTACTCATATCTAGGGGTTTACTCGACGTCCTCGCAGTGGAACTCCATCACAGGCGGCACGACATCCGCTTCGGGTTCGCTCTATGGACTTGCGAACTGGATACCGGGAGCCAGGACCCTTCGTGGTGCCGAGTCGAACTGCAAGCTACCTTCCTTCACTGGTGGCCCCGTCGCCATCACGCAGTGGACCGGGACGATCGACAACGACTACGCCTGTTGATTGACGGGCTGCCGAATCAATCGAGACTAATGATCATCATAGCCGGACAGATTGAAGTGGCTGATGCAACTAGACGTGACGGCATCGTCGCCGGTTCAGTCCGTTTCCAAGCAGCAACTCGCGAGGAAGAGTCAGGGTGTCTGGCATATTGTTTTGCGGCGGACCCAGTCGTTCCCGACCGGATTCAGGTCTACGAGCTTTGGAGCGACGAGGCTTCCTTGCAGGCACACTTCAGCCATCCGAACTACCTCCATATGCGGGACTTCCTGCGCGAAGCAGGTCTCAAAGGTGCGGACAATCGTAAGTACCACTGCGACATGGTAAAGCCTGTTTACGACGGCAACCGAGTTGCCAGGGCGGATTTCGACCACGACTGATCACGGATCTGGGGCAAGACTGCTCTTGGCCAACGCCAGAAAGGCCCTTCGTAACCGTTACAAGCGAATTGGGGCAATCCAACTAAAGACACGAGGCACCCAGGCGACCCACCAGCCACCTAGGAAACCGGCGCCCAGGCTGTGGGCACCTCAACGCAGCCTGTAGAGGTCCTCGCCTGCGTCGTAGACGACAAGCGTCTCGGGATCAGACGCCCACGCTTGGTGGTTCACTGCAGCCGGGTCGAGGTAGTCGAGGTTGACTGACCTGACAATCCGCTCGGGAATGCCGGTTGCGAGGGTTACGGTTACCCGGCAGCGTTCCCCGGTGGCCTGGTCGTAGGTGCCGGCTCCGCGCAGGTGGGTGGAGTGTGCGAGGTCGCCCCAGGGGTAATGCTCGAAGCGGTCCCATTGCTCGACGAAATAGTCGCGGCAGTGGTAGCCGATCTCGGCAACTGCGGGATGGGTGACGGCGATCTCGGTGATGTGGGGGGCGTAGATGACGACTTGGCCGCCGTCGGCGACGACAGGCTCGACCTTGTAGAAACCTTTGGCGCCGGTCCACATGTCGTCGTACTTGTCGGGCAGGACCGACAGGACACGGCGCACCGGGGCGTCGAGGTAGCGGATGTGGGTTTGCGCCGATATCTCGGCGGCTGCCCGCCACGCTTGTCGGGGCTCGCCGTACGTGGCGCCGTGAAGACGACCTCCCGAGGCCGTGACGAGGCAGAGCGCGTTGCGCTCTGTCGGGACCATGGACGCTGCCAGGTCGATGAGTGCACGTACCGGGGTTTCTCCGAGGGTGCCGATGATGCGGGAGCTGGTGATGAGGGCGCCAAGCCAGTGCGACACGTCGATGAGCTCGCGTCCGGACACACCGGGGAACAGGTATTTGTTGCCACCGGAGAACCCGACGACTTCGTGGGGAAACACTGGTCCGACGATAAGCGTCAAGTCGGCGTCGATGACGGCACGGTTGATCCTGACGGGGAGGTCTCGGCAGAGCCGCCCCTCGGACAGCTCGACGATAACGCCGGCGTCGATCGTTCCGAGTTCGACGAAGGTCGACGGATCCCACCAGGCGTGTTGGAGGATATCCGTCTTCGGATCCGTCGCTGCAGCTTGGACAAAATCAAGCCCGAGGTGCTTCGCAAGGTGGGCTTCGCTCATAGCGGCGTGCGTGCCGAGCGCCACCAGGACGGTGAGCCGCTTGACTCGACCATGCAGCACCCGGCGTATGACGTCGAGGAGAAGAGGCAGTGGGCAGGTCCGCGTCGCGTCAGGGACCAGGATGCAGACACTGCGTCCGTCGACAGATAAGGATGCCATGTGGTCAGCGACAAAAGCGGTGATCTGCTCGTCGGCGACAACCTCGTCGGCGCCGCTAATGCTAGCAGCTGCGTCGGCAGAAGTTCTACCGTTTGGCTGGTCGGTCATGGCAACTCCGCGGCGGCCCTGTGTGGTGGTTGCGCCAACGTGGCTCCGGCACCACTATAGGAGGGTGCCGCCGGCGAATCCCATGTTCAGCGTTCATCCGGACCGACTCTTCCCCGCTGACACTGATCAGCGTGCCATCGCTCGGCGCCTCTACCGCGAGACGGCCGGCCTTCCGTTGGTATGCCCGCACGGCCACGTCGAGCCGAGCCTGCTCGCTGACAACCAGCCATTTTCCGATCCCGCCAGCCTGTTCGTGACTCCGGACCATTACGTGACCCGACTGCTGCACGCCGACGGCGTCGCGCTCGAAGACCTCGGAGTCGGCCAGGGTCCCCTTCCCGAGGCCGCAGCCCGAGCGGTGTGGCGGCGGCTGTGCGAACGGTGGGCAATCTTCGCGGGTACTCCGGTGCGATGGTGGCTCGAGTCGGAGCTGGCCGAGATTTTCGGGGTGACGTCTCGCCTGTCGGCCGAGACCGCCGATACCACGTTCGACCAGGTCGCTCTGCAACTCGCCGAGGAGGAGTTTCGGCCACGCGAACTCTTCGAGCGCTTCAACATCGACGTACTGGTCACCACCGCAGACCCCTGCGACGACCTTTCAGTGCACGCCTCGCTCGACAGCGATCCGTCCTGGTCCGGGCGAGTGATCCCGGCGTTCCGACCGGACCGCTACCTCGAACCATTGCGTGCGGACTGGAAGCCGTCCGTACGACGCCTGGGTGATGCGGCCGACGTCGACACCGGCAACTACCGGGGTTATGTCGAAGCGCTCGAGTCCCGCCGCCGATACTTTCTGTCTCGCGGAGCGACGTCGGCCGACCACAGCCACCCCGACGCCCGGACCGATCCCCTGGAGGACGCCGAGGCGACTCGCATCTTCGGATCTGCGCTCGCCGGTGAGGCCACCCGAGCCGAGGCCATTGCGTTCCGCAGGCACATGCTCTTCGAGATGGCCCGAATGTCCTGCGACGACGGGCTGGTCATGTGTCTGCACTGCGGTGTGCACCGCGATCATCACCCGCCGAGCGCTGCACGCTTCGGTAATGACATCGGCGCTGACATCCCGATCCAGGTCGAGTTCACCGACGCCCTGCGTCCGGTACTGGAGCGCTTCGGAACAGATCCCTCCTTTCACCTAGTCGTGTTCACTCTCGACGAGACGGCCTGGTCGCGTGAGCTTGCTCCGATGGCCGGGTTCTACCCGTCGGTGTACGTCGGGATGCCGTGGTGGTTCCTGGATGCCCCGGACGCCACCGGCCGGTTCCGTGCTGCTGTGACTGAGACGACCGGGTTCACCCGCACTTCGGGATTCGTCGACGACACCCGAGCGTTCTGCTCGATCCCCGCCCGTCACGACATGGCCCGCCGCCTTGACGCAGGCTTCTTGGCCCGCCTTGTCAGCGAGCACCGCCTGGACGAGGATGAGGCAGCCGCCATTGCCGCCGACTTGGTGGTCGGCCAACCAGCAAGGGTCTTCAAGCTGTGACAGTGCCAGGTGCGCCCACACACCTCTCGCGCTCTGACGGCGCTGCACGTCAGGCAGCGCCGATCCGATTGGTGCATCTGGGGCTCGGGAACTTCTTCCGGGCACATCAGGCGTGGTTCACCGAGCGCGCCCCCGACGCAGAAGACTGGGGCTATGCCGCGTTCGCCGGGCGCGGCAGAGAGCTTGCGACCGCACTGGCGACCCAGGACGGTCTCTACACGCTCCTCGAGCGAGGCCCCGTTAGCGATACCGCCCTGACCATCGCAAGCGTGTCCGAAGCCCACGTCGGAGCGGATCATCCGGCATGGCTCGAAAATGTCGCCTCCGCGCAGGTGGCGGCAATCACGATAACGGTGACCGAGGCAGGATACTGCCGGGGATCCGACGGCGGTCTGGACGCCGACCGAAGTGATGTCACCGTCGACGTCGGCCGCCTGCGCGCTGACATCACAGCACCGGTGACCACGGCCCCCGGCCGGCTCGTCGCCGGCCTGGCCGCTCGGCGTTTCGCTGACAGCGGCCCGGTAGCACTAGTCCCCTGTGACAACGTTCCGGGCAACGGGCAGATTGCGCGACGTGTCGTCGGGGACTTTGCCGAACTTGTCGAGCCGGGCCTAGCCGATTGGATCGAGCAGTCGGTTACGGTGGTCACGACTGTGGTGGACCGGATCACGCCCCGACTTGGCGCCATCGACATCGAAACAGTCGCGAAGGCGATCGGGCGACTTGATATGGCGCCGGTCGTCACGGAGCCGTTCAGCGAGTGGATCCTGGCGGGTGCGTTTACTGCCGGCCGACCCCGATGGGAGGACGCCGGGGCGAGGTTCGTCGACGACGTAACAACCTTTGAACAACGTAAGCTGTGGCTCCTCAACGGCGCTCACTCGCTGTTGGCGTATGGCGGCGCGCTCCTCGGCCACCGCAGCGTTGCGGAGGCAATCGCCGATGACCGCTGCCGGGAGTGGGTGCAGCAGTGGTGGGCTGTCGCCTCTCTACATCTGGAACAATCAGACGGCGAGGTCGCCACCTACGAGAATGCCTTGGTCGAGCGCTTCGCAAACGCCAGAATGCGAGACGACTTGTCGCGTATCGCGGAGGATGGGTCTCAGAAGCTGCCAATTCGGGTCCTGCCGGTCCTTCGAGCCGAACGGGCCGTGGGGCGGATCCCGTATGCGGCCACCCGCATCCTCGCCGCTTGGTTGTGTCACTTGCGCGGTCGCAGCGGTCCCGTTCGCGACGTGCGCGCCCGAGACTTAGTTGCGCCGGCCTCCGGCGACGTCTTGGGTGCGGCGCGACAGATAATCGACCTTCTCGACCCGCCACTCAGCACCGACGAAGCGGTCGTGGCCGCCGTAGCCGAACAGTGCGAGGAACTCGCACATTTCGCGAGGTGACCCGGGGTCGCGGGATATGCCTATCGCGCTACGGACCGGCCAGAATGGGAACATGAACAGCCCAGGCAATGATCCGGCCAGGCGAATCGTCGTCGGTATCGACGGCTCCCCGTCATCGATTGCGGCAGCCGAGTGGGCAGCCCGGCAAGCCGAGCTCACTCAAAGCGGCCTGCACGCGGTCACAACGTGGCATCCGCCGACGAGCTTCGGCTACCCGATGCCAATTCCCGAAGGATGCGATCCTGCCAGCGACGCGACGGCCGTACTCGACGACGCCGTCGCCAGTCTGCGCTCCCGGCACCCCAACGTCGAGATCCACACCTCGGTCGCTTAGGGCCATCCGGCGCCGATCCTCGTCGACCACACGTCCAAGGCCCCTGGGACGTCGAGGTTCTGACCGCTGGCGAACGAGAAAGACTGACCGGCGTCCTGTGGTCGATCAGGCGGTGCTTCGACTGGGTGATATCAAAAGCACCATCCGAGCTCACCAAGGGACCCAGGGGAGGCGGACGCGACCGCGACACCATCGCCGACCACGTTCGAGAGGCCGAGCGCATTGCCAATCGATTGCGTCGCGCGCCCGAGTCATCAGACGACAATCGGGCGGGAGACGGGAGACCTGCGGGTTCTCCGTTTTAACAGTCCGCTCGAGGACCGCCTTCAGCAGGGCACTACGAGGACAGGGCGCCCAGCGGCCGAGACGAGGGCTCGGATGTGAGCGGGGTCGCCGGTGATGATCCGGTCCCCGGCTTTGGCTATGGCGACTACGGTGGCATCGACGGCATCGCCCACACCGGCTCGACCAAGCAGCACCCCGGCTTCCCGGCCTAGGTGGACGTCGACCGCCTTGACGTCGACAGAGCCAAGGAGGCGGCCGAGCTTGGCTTGGGGTCCGGCGGGGTCCCGCCACACTTGTGCCACGACTGCGCCGTTGCTTCGCAGCTCAATGCCGTTTCTCTCCGCAATCCGCAGACGAGCTGCCATAACCCGATCGCCCCGATCCACTGCCAGGAAGGCTCCGGTATCGAGCACAAGCGCGCTCACGGTGCTGGTTCCGCCTTCGACATAGCGGGCAGCCCCAGCTCGGCCGTGGCGCGTGCGAGTTCCTCAGCGGTCAGCTCCCCGTGGTCTGCTTCCCAAACATCGAGGAAGTCGGCCAATGCTTCAGCGCGCAAGCGGGCCGCAGCTGCGTCAGCCAACCATCGGGATAGGCCGCGGCCGCTGCGCTTCGATGCATCCCGTACCGCATCACCGAGATCGGGCTCAAAGGAGACACTCAACTTGTCGACTTTCACTTGCTGATCATACCATGGTCCGCCATACCACGGTACGAATGAACGCGGGGATTCCGACCCTTATCTGGTCATGGCGTGTCTTCCCTACGGGTTGCCCTGTCGAAGACGTTCGCGATCTCGCCGGCGTACCTGTCGATGTCGAAGTCTGGGTCGAGGACGAGCCGGTGCGGCACGACGTCGATGGCAGCTCGGATCGCCACTGCTAGCGCGCTCGGATCGAAATCATCCCGGAACTCCCCCCCGGCCTGGAAGCGGGCGAGCTGCTCTTGAAGCAAGCGAGTCGCCACGTCCACTTCCCGCCCGTCCAAGCGGCGCCCGCCATCCGTCTTGAAGGCGCCGCTTCGAAGGATCTCGACGACGGCGACCATGTAATTGCGGTGGTCTCGCATGAAAGCGAGGTTCGAGACGATATAGGCGCGAAGCGTGCTCGGTCCGGTGATCTCGGCAGAGACGCGAGGGAGGATATAGTTCCGACCGGCTTCGACAACGTCGACGACGACCTGCTTGATAAGGTCATCCTTGCCGGTGAAGTGGTAGCTGATGACGCCCTTGCTGATGCCGATCCGCTCCGCGATGCGTGCAAGCGATGCCTGTGCGTAGCCGACCTCGGCGATGGTGTCGATCGCTGCGCCAACGATCTGTTGGCGCCGCGCGATCTCGGTAAAGGTCCGCTGCTCGGGTTCAGGCTCGATCACCATCGACAGAATCTAGAGTAGCTGGCCGGTCGGTCAGAACATCGTACATTCGGTCAGCACGCCTGTTATCATGACAGATATGGAGGCCCGCCATTCGGTCCCTGACAGGACGCAAGGAGGAGAGGCCGCCATCATCGTCGAGCACCTGACGAAGCGCTTCGGCGATCGCGTCGCCTTCAACGACGTGTCGTTCGAGGTAGGCGCCGGGGAGGTGTTCGGTTTCCTCGGTCCCAACGGCGCCGGCAAGACGACTACCGTGCGAACCCTAGTGACGCTAATCGCGCCAAGCACAGGTACGGCAACCGTCGCTGGGATCCCACTCCTCCCGGAGAACGGTTCTGCGATCCGCTCGCGGATCTCGTTGATGCCCGAATCCCCGGGCCTCTACCTGCGCTTGACAGTGACAGAAAACCTGCAGTGCTTCGCCGGCCTCTACGGACTTGACGACGTGCCCGGGCGCATAGGGCGGGCTCTTCGAGCGGTCAACCTCGAAGACCGTGCTCGTGACCTATGCGGTTCGCTGTCCAAAGGGCTCCGCCAGCGGGTCGCGCTGGCCCGGGCGCTGCTCAATGACCCGGCGGTGCTGTTCCTCGACGAACCTACTTCGGGTCTCGACCCTGTAGCGATCCGCGAGGTCCACGACCTCATCGAGTCGCTGCGCAAGCGAGGGGTGACGATCTTCCTGACCACTCACCGTCTGGAGGAGGCCGAACGACTCTGCGACCGGGTGGCGATCCTGAACACTACATTGCGGATGATCGGCCGTCCCGACGAGCTACGCGCGAGGCTCTTCAGACGATCACTCGACGTGCGACTGCGAGCACCCCTCGGGGACCCCAGGACACTATTCGGCGCGGTGTCTGACGTCGAACAGTGGGAGCAAACGTCGTCGGGCTACGTCCTCACTGTCGCCAACCCCGACCGTGCGGCTCCCGTCCTGGCGCGTGCACTTGTCGGCGCCGGCGCCGACATTCTCTCGCTCGGCGAGTCCCACCACTCGCTAGAGGACGTCTACCTAGAGTTGATCGACGAGGACGTGGAGGCGAAGTCCAGATGAGCTTCAGCTGGACCAGGGTCGGCGCAATCGTCCATAAGGAACTGCGGGACTACCGGCGCAACCGCTTCGTCATAGCCACGATGGCTGCAGTGCCGGTGGTGTTCACTACCCTGCCGACGATCCAGCTGATCGCAGCCGACACGACGAACAAGGCCGTCAGCCTTCATATCGGCCTCTCCCTCCTCTACCTGTTGGTGATCCCGGTGACTATGCCCTCTGTCGTCTGCGCCTATTCTGTGGTCGGCGAGCGCGAACAGGGCACGCTGGAGCCACTTCTATCCACCCCGGTTCGCCGAGAGGAATTCGTTATCGCCAAGGCGCTCGCCGCCTTAGCGCCAACGCTCGTCATCGCTTACGCCGTGTTCGGTATCTTCCTCGCGATCGCGGCACTGCTCGCTCACCCGGTAATCCTCTCGGCGATCTTCACGGGTTCGCACGTGCTGGTGCAATTGCTGTTCACGCCCCTGCTGGCCGGCTGGGCGATCTGGGTCGGGATTGCGGTGTCGAGCCGGTCCACTGACGTGCGGGTTGCCCAGCAACTTGGAGTTCTCGGGAGCCTTCCGCCTCTCGCAATCGTCGCTTTGATGTCGCTGAACGTGATCTCCGAGTCTGCCGGACTCGCGATCGCTTTCGCTGCGGCACTGCTCGTGTTCGACCTACTCGCCTGGCGCGTCGTGGCCCGGATGTTCGACCGCGAACGGCTCCTCGTCAACCGGCGCTCATGAGCGTCGTCGGCCCTCCCGGGAGCCCTGGGAGCACTCCGAGGACCATGTCTGATTCACCACATTCGAGAGGGGAAGCCAATGTCGACAATCAGGATCCTTCGGCCGAAACAGAAGTGGAAGGCGTCGCCCGCAACCTTGCTACCTACTGCTCTGCTGTTTCGCTTGTTCAATCCCCAATCACACTTCACCGTGGTACTCGACGACCAACTGGTGGGCCGCATCGGAAGGGAGGAGGTCAAGATATTCGACGTGGAACCCGGCGAACACCGGATCTATCTTCGCTTTCTACGGCTGCGCAAATCCACAGAGCTGCGAGTGTCCCTTAAGGACGGCGAGGAGCAACAGTTCGTATGCGCCACCAGCGCGATGGGCTGGCCCACCCTTCGGGAGGTGTCAACTTGACGATGCCGCTCAAATCCATGCCGTATCGATCGGGCAGGCGGTCCGGGCGAGGCTTTTGGTCCGGCCGCAAGCTCCCGGGCGGCCCGCAAGCTCCCGGGCGGCCC
>JAJZDJ010000061.1:14078-15919 GCA_021828685.1 Actinomycetes bacterium
ACGATTGATACTTTGTACAGCTATAGCCTGCATTAGGTATCAATCGTTTTTCAGGCGCCATGAAGTTACCGCTGCGGTGCGACGGCTCGTCGCGGTTACGCGCTTACCGGCCTTCGAACTCCGGCCTGAGTGGCACAATCCCGGAGCGCGGCGGAACTTTGAGACGTGACAATGAAACGGGAGATTCGCAGCGGCGAAATCCGCTGTGGAGATCGCGTCTCCGAAGAAGATACGCTGGCAACGGGCAGCCGGGGCAAACCAAGGAGGTTTCGTGAAAACGAATCGGTCGGTACCGCCCTCGACGGTGGTTCCCATCCTGGTGTACCCGGACGTACGCGCTGCAGTCACCTTTCTGACCGCCGCATTCGGCTTCGTGGAACGCACGCGCATCGGCGAGCACCACCGTGCCCAAATGGCAGTCGGGGTCGACGGGGCGGTGATAGTGGCCGACGTCGGCGGAGATCGGAGCGGCCCGAGGCCTAGTGGAAACAGTCTCACGATCCGGGTGCGGGTCGACGACGTAGATGCTGCATTTGCCCGAGCCTGCTGCATTGGCGCCGTGGTTGTCGAGGCGCCGGTCGACCGGGAATACGGCGAGCGCGACTGCTCTCTCGGGGACCCCGGCGGACACTGCTGGCAACTCGCACAGTCGGTCGCAGACGTAGCCCCCGAGGACTTCGGATGCACTACCGTCAGCCCGTGGCCCGTGTACCACTCTTCCGGCACCACGTAGAGGCAGAACCGGGTCGTTTGCTCTCTCAGGATGGAGCCGTGCTTAGGACTGCGCCGATATGCCGTGATGCTCACACAGATTCCCCGCCCGGGCACCCGTTCCCCACTGGCGCAGTTCATAAGGTTCGACACGCTTCGGCAATCATGAGTGCATGACTGCTCACGAACTAATCTCGACGCCTTTTACCGCCTCAAGCACCGCCGCCGACGTCCTCAACGGTGTCGATCTCGGCGGTGTGCGGGCGATCGTGACGGGAGCTTCCTCCGGCCTCGGCGTCGAAACCGCGCGTGCGCTAACCGCGGCTGGCGCAGACGTGACCCTCGCCGTCCGCAACGTCGCGACGGGCGACGCCGTCGCGCAAACAATTGAGAAGTCGACCGGAGCGAACCGGCCGCACGTCCTTCGGCTCGACCTCGCAGACCTGGACTCCGTCACGCACTTCGTAGAAATGTGGGGCGGTCCACTCCACCTGCTAGTCAACAACGCCGGCCTTGTCACCGGTGGCCTCGAACGGACCCGGGAGGGCTGGGAGCTGCAGTTCGCGACCAACCATCTGGGCCACTTCGCCCTCGCCGTCGGCCTTCACGACGCCCTAGCTTCGGGGGCGTCCGAACGTGACGGAGCACGGATTGTCGCACTCAGCTCGACGGCGCACATGCGTGCCGGCATCGACTTCGACGACCTCCACTTCGAGCGACGCAGCTACGACCCCCAGATCGCGTACGCCCAGTCGAAGACGGCGAACTCCCTATTCGCCGTCGAAGCGACCCGTCGCTGGGCGGCCGATGGCATCTTCGCCAACGCGGTGAACCCCGGTGGTGTGGCTACAGGCCTGCAACGGAACTTCTCAGCGCGCCAGAGGGAGTCGTTGGACGCCGCCGAGGCCGCCGGCGTCTTTTCGTACAAGACGGTCGAGCAAGGGGCCGCCACCACTATTGTCGCCGCCGTCGCTCCGCAGTTCGCCCGGACCGGGGGGCACTACTTAGACGACGGGCGCGAGGCCTACACCGTGGCCAACGACGCAGAACTCGCACGGCATCCGCACGGAGTAAAGCAATGGGCACTCGATCCGGAATCTGCGACGCGCCTCTGGCTGGTATCGGCAGAC
>JAJZDJ010000302.1 GCA_021828685.1 Actinomycetes bacterium
CACCTTGCCGGCAAGCTGTTTGGGGAGCGCCCGCCACCAATCCCCTTGGCGGAGTCGGATCCAGCGGCCGACCGGATCGCCGAGGCGGCTCCTATTTTCCGCCGCGAGCCCCAACGCCTCGGCGCTCACGTCCGTCGCCCAAACCACGAGGTCCGCCGACTGCGACTTCTCGGCTCCCGGCGCCAGGTCTCCGCCCCCCGCCCAATCAGGCCATTCCAGCGCCTCTGACGCAATCGATATTGCGATAGCACCCGAGCCGGTCCCTAGGTCTACGACATGGAGGGGCGTCACGTTGCTCCCGCATACCCCATGATCGAGTGCTGCGACGCTTCTCAGCTCTCGTAAGGCGACTTCGACGACCTGCTCGGTCTCGGCGCGCGGTATAAGCGCCCGGCGGTCTACCTTGAGCTCGACATGGCGAAACTGCCACGTGCCGAGGACGTACTGCAAGGGCTCGCCAGAAAGGTGTCTTTCGACCAACTCCCGAACGAGTCTGACCTGTAATTCCGTCGGTGGGTCAGCCCCCCTTCGGCTTGCAGGCGTTGCCCGAGCGGCGGCGGGCACGTCCCTGACCGCATCGACGAGCCATACCGCCTCGCGACGACTTCCCAGGCTCACCTCGGCGAAGGAGCGCAACGACTCCCAAGTAGACGCCAGCTCCTCGCTTCGAGCCACCAACACTCCAGGCTTCATTCAGCCGTGGTCTCCCCGGCAAGCTGGCGGGCACGTTCGTCCGCCATCAGCGCGTCGATGATCTCGTCGAGTTCCCCTGCCATGATTTTGTCCAGCTTGTAAAGCGTAAGGCCGATCCTGTGATCGGTCACGCGGTTCTCCTTGAAGTTGTACGTCCGTATCTTCTCGGAGCGACCGCCGCCGCCGACCTGACTCCGCCTCGCCTGCGACACGGCCGCAGCCTGCCGGTCCTGCTCGGCCTTCAGAATCCGTGACCGCAATACCACCATCGCCTTCGCCCGGTTCTGGATCTGGCTCTTCTCGTCCTGCATCGCTACCACTATCCCGGTCGGTAAATGGGTGATCCGTACCGCAGAGTCGGTCGTGTTAACCGACTGCCCACCGGGGCCTGTCGACCGATAGACGTCGATCTTCAAGTCCTTCTCCTCGATCTGCACATCTACCTCTTCGGCCTCTGGGAGCACAGTCACCGTGGCCGACGAGGTATGAACCCGTCCCTGGGACTCTGTCACCGGGACCCTCTGCACCCGATGCGGACCGCCCTCGGCCATGAAGTGAGCCCAAGCAGCATCACCTTTGACCATGAAAGTCACCTGGTTGAGGCCGCCCATGTCCGATGGATCCGTTGACATGACTTCGAGCCCGAAGCTCTTTCGTTCCACATAGCGGCAGTACATCTCGAACAGATCCCTGGCAAAGAGGTTCGCCTCCTCACCGCCTTCCGCTCCACGAATTTCGACGATGACGTTCTTCCCATCGTTCGGATCTTTCGGAAGCAGGAGCATTTTCAGGCGCTCGTCCAGACCCGCGACAGCAACCTCTCCGGCCTCGACCTCCGCACGCATGGCGTCTCGGTCCTCGGCCGACGTGGCATCGGCAAGCATCTCCCGCGCCGCCGCAAGATCCCCCTGCGCCGCCTTGTACTGCCTGAAAGCAACAACTACCTGCTCAAGTTCACGGTGACGCCGCGACACCTCCCTCAGGAGCTTGTGGTCACCTACCACGCCAGGGTCCGACAACTGGATCAGGATCGCCTCGTATTCACGTTCCAATTCCTCGAGACGATCCAGCACGGCCTTCCACCCTACCGGCCGCTATGGCCCTGGCTACGACTCCACTGGTTCCTTGGCTGCGTCCGCGCAGAAGTCTCCGGCCGTTCCCCACGCTCGGATCCCTCGTACCACCCCTCCCGTTGTATGCCACCCTCAAGAACCGCCACCCCCAGCCGGAAGCCACCCGTGAAGCCACCCGTGAAGCCACCCGTGAAGCCACCCGCCACGAATCGCCCAAAACGATTGATACTTTATACAGCTATAGCCGGCATAAAGTATCAATCGTTTTTAGACCCACCCCATTCTGAGTGCAATAAGGCAAGTCACCCTTGTCTCGCTAGTCGCTAGTTGGCGAAGATAGTTTGAAGTTGCTTGACCTGAAACGCAGCGATAGTTGCCTTTGTGGAGAGGCCCCCCACCTGGCCTGATAGGCCACCGAGAGTCCAGTTCGCAGTCCAGTTCTCTGTAACGACAACGTTGTAGCTGCCGGAGTTGTCGTAGACGTGTGAGATCTGACCATTCGGGTATGGTGTACCCTCGAAGGCGTAGGGACCAGACAATCCGCTCTGCGACGGATCCCCCCAGTCGACCATGTAACTCCCAGTAGCGGTGACGGTGAGGGGTCCAAGGGGAGTTGATTCTGTAAAAGGTGCCGGGTTGGTAGTACCCCCGGTTACGAGGTACGCAGGTTCCCCGGCAAGGGCGTAACCGGGTGGAATCTGCGGCGCAGGGACCGGTAGCGGGATCGAGTTCCAAAAGTTGACAGCGATTGTTGTCGGGTTCACTACTTGGGTGGGGGGCGCAGCCGTCGCAGGCGACGGAGGGCACAAGGCAATGTGCACAAGCTGGTAAGCGGCGAGGACCGCTGCGTTCTGAGCTGTCAAAGCGATACACGGAC
>JAJZDJ010000062.1 GCA_021828685.1 Actinomycetes bacterium
GCCCCGTGAGCCTGCGTCCGCAAGAGCCGTGGATTCCAAAAACGTTCAGCGTCTGGGTGACCAAGAAGAAGACAACCGAGTGGGTGGAGGACCGCACGACGAACACTCGTCGGCGTCGCTCGGTCTACTGCTGGGACGTTGGAGGCCGGGCCGACGGAGTCCAGTGGCTGAAGCGTTTCCCCAAGGCTGGATTCGCCCAGGCATGGAAGGAGCAGCTCGAACGTGACTTCACCGCAGGGCTGCCCTTCGACTTGCTCGCCCGACGCTTCGTAGAACCCGTCCGACCCGAGGGCCCCAAGATGCCCACGGTGTTCGAGCTGACCGAAACCTACTACCGTGCGCATCCCGACTGGGAACCCAAGACCAAGGTGCTCGCCGCCATGTCGTTCGGCCGGGCGCAGCGATGGCTACTCAAGCCGGGCGCCGCGCCCGAGGGAGCCGACTTGGTGGCGGTAGGCGACTACCTCGCGCACGCCTCGTTTCTGCCCGACCACCTGCTCCACCGGACGACCGAGCGCCAAGCCGCAGGCCGGGACTGGCTGATGAGGCACTCGGCGCCGGCCGACTCGCTCACTACCCGAGATGTGGAGGCCTTCGTCGCCCGATTCGAGTTCAGCCAGCGAGACCCCACCAAGAGGGTAAGCGCCGCGACGCTGACCCGGTTCCTGCAGCCCCTCAAGGCGTGCTGGAACTGGGCGTTGACCCGCGACGACATTCCTATCGAGCGCAGCCCTTGGGTGACCGTCAAGCCGCGCCGGAAAGTCAAGGGGAAGGCCACGATGCTCACCGGCCGCTCAGCCGTCGCCGTCGACGAGGACCTGGTGATAGGCGTACCAGAAGCACTGACGCTCGCCCAGGCGTGCGCCGAGAAAGGGTCATGGGGCCCCGTCGTCGAATGCTTCATCCTCGTAATGGCTCTATGCGGCCTGAGACCAGGCGAAGCCGCCGGTCTCCTCTGGGAGGACTTGGAACTTCCCTCTAACCGCGGCTCGGGCTGGGTCACGGTCCGTCGAACCCACCGCCCCGTGGCAGCTCGATGGCTCGACCTCGGCGAGGACCCCGACTGGGGACCGCTCAAAGATCGCGACCTGGCCGACACGCGCCGAGCTCCCGTCCACCCGATCCTCGTCGCCAAGCTATTCACCCACCACAGCGACTACGGCGAAGGGCCCGACGGCCTGGTCTTTCACCGAAACGGCAAGCCCTTCGACCCCGACATGTTCAACCGCAACGTCTGGCATCCAGGCCGCGCCGCCCTATGGCCTCTACGAAGTGACCTCGCCGCCGAAGATCCCCGCCAACCGAAGCTCGCCAACCTTCGCCGCCACGACCTCCGCCACGCAGCCTGCTCCTGGTGGCTTCGCGAAGGTGTCGACGCCGTCGTCTGCCAGCGCTGGTCCGGGCACAAAACGCTCTCGGTCTTCCTCGACATTTACCAAGGTGTAGCACCCGGCCGCGAAAGCGAAGGGGTAGCCCGACTAACAGCCAGCCTCACCAACTGAACCTGCATCGAGGTCGGCTCGCCTTATCGTCGAATCCAGAGAATCTTCGGAGTCGGACCGAATCCCGGGCGAGTCGAACGCAAAGGATGCCAGGGATGGGTTTCCGACCGCGAAATGGGTTTGGCGGTACTGTCGAGAGTAATATCACTTGAACCGCCATCGGATGTACTCAATAGCGTCGGCAATCGCGAACTGACGGGTTGAGTTCCCCATGCGGACGAAGAAGAGCTGATTGTCCTTCCACTGGACGTAGACGGGCGCGTCACCTGGCGGCGCATCGACGCGACAGAGGTGCCGGCCCTCGTGCTCGTCGAACGTTATTTCGATGCCGGCGGCAGCAACCTTGCCCAGCGACTTGTCGAGCATGGTCATAAGGGTGTTCTCGAAGCCATCTAGCCCGCGATTGCCGCAGAGTTTGACGTCGTCCTCGAGGCCTCGGACCTTGTCGGGGCCACGCATGTGGGCGTCGTCAAGCACGCCGATGAGCAAGGTCCCGCCCCGTCGGCCGTTCATGAATCCGGCCACCGACTTCATCACCTCGAGTTCGAGGGCATCGTCACGCTTCGCCGTGTGCAGGTTGTGGCGGAAGGTCGCTTTGAATTCGAGTGTCCCGCTCTCACCACGCTCGAGCAGCTCCTCGGTCGTAGCGGTGAGGGCGGACGGTCCCTCGGGCTCCACTTCCTCTGCGGTGAGCTGACCGAACGCGCTCTCACTCTCGACCGGCTTCTGCTCGAACACCGACACGGAATGTTCGATGCCAGTATCACGCTCGATGTATGTGAAATCCGTCTTCAAGAACTCATAGGGGGCGAGCTTCTTCAGCTGCTCCTTGACCCGGCGTCGGCCTTCGAGCGCGAACTCGAGGTACTCGCGCAGCTCCGAGCGCGTCCACTGACCGTGAGGGTGGAGAATCTTCAGAAAGCCGGAGACCGTCTTTCGGACTGCCTTCTCGTCTCTGGCGGAGAGGTGCGCTCCGAGAGCGAACTCCTCATCGAGTGCAGTCACGTAGGAACGCTTGCGAAGCTGCCTAACCCCTTCGGCGAAGTAGTCGGAGACGAAACCGTAGTGGTCGGTGAATAGACGCCGCTCCATCGTCGGCGTTTCCCAACCTGGAAGGTAGAAGTGCATGCGATCAAGGAACGCTGTGTCGATCATGGCCCTCGGCAAGTCCGAGAACAGGTGGCCCGTCCGCAATAGGTCCTCCGTCGAGGCGGACGTGTTACCGATGAAGACAGTCGACGCCTCTGCTGGAATCTCCTCGCGGCCACGAGCAAACGAACCAGACTCCATGTAGTCCTTCAACATCTGCACGACCGTGCTATCCGACAACTCAAGTGCAGCTACCTCGTCGAAGGCCACCGCATCCCAGTGGCCGAGCAGACCGACGCGACTCGTCCCCAGATGTACGAACAACTGCGGAACCGTGATCTTTCCGCCTGAAATCAGGATCGCGTTCGGCGATGACTCCCGGTAAACGAAGGACTTCCCGGTGCCGCGTGGTCCGAGTTCAATCAGGTTGTAGTTACGCTCGACCATCGGAATGAGTCGAGTCACGACCAGCAATTTGGCTCGAACGTCAAGGTCGGTTGGTTCGATGCCCACGGTCCGGACAACGAGATCCAGCCAGTCGTCCCTCGTCAACTGCTCACGGCCCCTGGCGTACTCCTCCAGGTCGAAGGCCGCGATCTGGATGGGCTTAAGGCCTTGGATATGGATTGGCCGTTTCGTCGACTCCTCTTCGTCGGCCGAGTAGACCAGTTCGACCTGACACCAGACACCACCACCAAGGAGTCGGTCGTACCGGTACACGAAATCCTCGGGAACGTGGACGAACTTCGATCCGAAGTTGGCGAGCGTGGCCCAGTACTTGTCCTCGCTTTCGACGAGGCGCACGTCAACCTTGTCGATAATCCGGTGCTTTCCCCGCCGCTTGAGTTCGGCCTTGGCACGCTCGGACTCGTCCGGTCGGATGAAGTTCTCGCGAAGGATCTGATCGACGACGCCCAGGCCGACTTCGACAGCGGCCGGGTCGTCGGAGGCGCAGTACTTCCCGAGGAGGAACTCCAGCACATATACGGGAACGTTCGCGCCGACTTTGACCTGGCGAACAAGATCCTTGCGGACCACGCGGCCTGCAAAGACATCGTTGACGAGACGATCAAGGTGATCGGAGGGGTGCAGTTCATGGTCAGGCATGGGGGACGACCACCTCTGGTGGAGGATAGACAGCGCCTGGGACACCCAAGTTGTCCGATAGGAAGTTGAGGGCGCTGACGAGCCGTCGATATGACGACAGCGCGGTCTGCTCCATGACGTCGAAGTCCAGAAGGCGAGTGAGCGATGCTTGAAAGAGCGTGGGTTTGTAGCCGTCAATCAGGTAGGTCCGGACCCACCCCTTGGCGTCTCGGGGGTATTCCGGATCGGGATGGGCAACCGCATCAGTCGGGATGGTCGCGACCGTCTGTCCCCGGCGGTCGCCAACTTTCCGACCCGCCATCCCGCCAGCCCCCGCGAGGAAGAGCGTCTCATACTCCTTGTAGAAAAGTACGACCGCAGTGGGGAAAGGAAGCGCGAGCTCCCGGACCCACTCGGCAATCGCGGGTGCGCCGAACTTGGGGCAGTCGGCGTGCGGAAGGTCGTCGTTATCCGCATCGCGCGTCAGCAGGAGGGCTTGGCAGAGTCCGTGGCCGCGTATCTGCTCACATGTCTCACGTACCTGCGTCTCGGTCACGAGCGACTTCTTCCAGTTGCCGCTCCTGGGGATGAAGGGAAGAGACGCTAGACCGAGGTGGTCGCGGAGGCGGTTCACTAGATCTGGCAACGCTTCCTCCTCGCCCTCACCCTCGCGAACAACGAACAGCCCCATCTCAGGACTCCTGGCCGATGAGGCCCTGAGACCGAAGGAGATCGCCCGGGGACGCAAGGCGCTGTTTGACGAGCGTCTTTTGGCCTTCGTCGAGGCGGGCTACGCGAGTCGTCCCATCGATGCGGTCGACAACACGGAGTTCATCCTCCGACACCAAGTCGAGGAGATCTGGGCTGTGGGTCGTGACGAGGACCCGAGACGACCGTGACGCCTCGCGCAGGAAGTCCATCAGAATCGGGATGACGCCGGCATGAACAGTCTGCTCTGGCTCCTCGACGCCGATCATCGTGAGCGGTGGCTCCTGGACGAGGGCCGTCAGAATCCCGGCGAGACGTAAGGTTCCGTCACTTTCCCGGGCGGCGTCGAACCATTGCGTCTTCCCATCGGCTCGTGCGTGGCCAAACTCGGCGACGAGGAAACCCGCACCAAGCCGCTGCGCCCGGAGGTTGACGATGTCACCGGTAACTCGGTCGAGTGACAAACGGAGATCCCGAGCCGCTGGCGTGGCCATGACGCGCCGAACGATGCTCGGCCAGTTATCGCCGAACTTCGAAAGGTAGGCGCGCTGGCTCGGAGTATGCGGTCGCCGAAGAGTCTCGGGAAAGAGCGAGTACGTCTCTATACCGCGCAATGCGGCCACAATCGGAGCGAGCCGTTCATCACCCCCGACCGCGAGCAATGTCAGGCTCCGTTTGTCTCGCACAGGTGCGTCGAGTCCCGACCAGGTGCTGGTCACCTTGCCGAGCCGACTCTTGGTCAGCGAGTTCGTGCGCTTGGAGTCCTTGTCGACAACTTCCAAGTTCTCCTGCCGTATCGAGTACTCGTCGGGACTCGCCTTCGACGCGCCCAACTCCACCAAGTAGTTCGCCGTCCACGTAGGTGCGTCAACTTCGAGGCGGACACTCATGGTCCCTCTAGGCCCGCCCACGTCGCGAAGCATCGAGTTGAACCCGTGACGTTCCTCAACTGCGCTTTCTAGTCCGTCGCTGAGCGCCTGAGCAATGAACCGGGGGGCATCGAGGAGGTTGGACTTGCCTGAACCGTTGATGCCGACAAGGACAGTCAGCCGCTCGAACTCGATTGAGACGTTCTCACCGACGCTTCGATAGTTTGAAACCGTCATGCGGGTAAGCCGCTCTCGTTCGCTAGCCGGCCAGGTGCTCACCACTCCTCCTCTGGCCGAAGGTCCTTCGCGACCGTCGCTCGAACGGTGGCAAGCCTACGACCGGTCGCCGCGTCGAGTACCGACACGTTGACAGCGGATCCCTTATCAAGATTCTGCGTCACCAGAAAGGTCAGGATCGCCTCCCGGCTCGGGTCGAGTTGCACGGTTCCAGCATGGGCATCGACCGACTCGCCGGGCACGAGCCGAGCAACCTGCCCACCGCCACTGTCCGCGGCCGTAATGCGTACCGCTACCTCCGACGCAAACAGCGATCCGCCAATGCCCACTCGGATTGAAAAGGCCTCGGCGGAGATTCTTCCGCCCGGCACGGATACTGTCACGCTCATGTAATCTGTTTGTACCGGTTCAGGCGCGGCGATCTGCAGCACTACCACTGGAACGAGGGCCTCCTGCGGGCTGATGCCGCCGTGGAAGAAGCCGGCACCGGAGCCACCGAATACGGTCATCCCGTTAGGCACGACGATGCTCTCCGCGCTATGAATCGAGAAGTCCGCCAGCGGCAGCATGGTGCATCCTTGAGGGACTGTGGTTGGGGTACCGATCCAAGCTCTGCCGTGCTCCATTACGCCCCGTCCCGTAGGTGCCGGGCGGGTTCGGGAGGGATCGAGTGGTCGACCAAGCGCAATGAAACCGTGGTCGGCGGTGACCACGACCTTCGTTATCCCTGCGCCGGCGAAGCGTGTGACGAGGATCGCCAGGGCCTCGACCGCCGCGTCAATCTGCGACCAACGAACGGAAGCAAGCCCGGCCTCGCCCGCTGCGTCGATCTCCTGGGCACGAACCACCACTAAATCGGCTTCGCCCACCCGATCGGCGAGCACGTCGTCGCCGAGGCTCGACCACTCGCTCAGAGAATGGTCCTCGACTCGACCCGCGGCTGCTCGGTAGGCATCGGTCCGATCGGCTACCGTGCGAACGGGGGCGTTGTCAATTTCCACCATGATTTGGTCGGAGTCCAACCGGAGGCTGATCCCCTCTTTCCCAGACTCAGGGAGCAGATTGGCCATGCCCACACGTGTGATCGTGGGAATGCCTGCTACTGCAATGTCGACCCGTCGTGTCGGCGCTACCAACCGCACCAGTTCAGCGAACCGGTGGCCTATCTCCAGCCGCATCGCATCGGCGATGATGAACACGACGCGCTCTCCACCAGCGACGTACCGGGCGTAGACGTCGGACTGCCGCGGAAGGCCGGTCTCGGCGTCGGCGGTCGCGGCAGCATTGGTGACCGTCAAAAGCGTGTCGAGCCAGTTGACGTACGCCTCGCGCGCGGCGGTGTATGCCTTGTCGAGGCCCGAACGAGCAAGCCCGTAGCGCGAGCCTTCCATCAGACGCTGCGCCCGATCCACTTCCCATGCACCGTCGGCGTACCACGCGAATACTTCGCCGAGGGACGTAGCCCTTGGAGGCGGATGGGCTTCGACAGCGAGTCGCACACGGGCTACTGACCGAATCGCCTCAAGGTCCGAGAGGGCCCGCCGCGACCAGTCGTTGCGCCACTGGAGCCATCGGCTGGACTTGATCCGTCGGGTCACGATCGTTCGGGCCACGGCCGGGTCGTCGACGAGCCGCTGGGCCGCCTCGTTGAAAGCGAGATCATCGAAGCAGCGGGCAACGTCGCACTCCACAAGGCGGTCGTCCCAGGCGAGCTCGGAGACCCGCAGCGCGGCAGAGGCCCGAGCGGTGAGGTCCCCCCAAGCGGCGAGTGTTGCTGGCCTTGCGAGTCGGTCGACTAGATCGGACAAATACCTACGCTGCAACGTTGTCGGCGGCTGCCAGGCGGCACTCATCTCAGCGGCGGTGTCATCACCAATCAGTCGAGCTACCTCGCTTAGTACGACGTGCTGGGCGACTGCCGACCGCAGGGCACAGACATCCTCAACCGAGACCGGAGCAGCTCCGAGGTGAGCGCGACAAAGGTCAACGAGCGCCGCAAATGCGTGCTCGTCCACCTGGACCTGATCAGGCAACTTCCCGACCAGGAGCTCGGCGAGGGCTCCCTCCGCGTCGTGCGCGCCCGTGGCCGCGACCAGCTGCGGGCTGAGATCGGCGCTGCCAGCGAGAGCATCTTCGGCGGCGAGCAGGGTGGGGCACCTCTCCGTCAGCTCGGTTAGTCTCGACGCACCGACCTCTCCAGCGAGAGCATCCCGGATCAGCGTCGAGAGGAGGCGTTTGTAGCTTCCCGACGCCTGCCGGACCTCCTCAAGTGGATCCGCCGGCAGCGGAGCGGTTGGGACATAGACAACGATTCGGGGGGGCGCCGGGGCCGAGAACGCATCCTCAATCCGTCGGCGGAGGTCCCACCATGAGCCTGTGTACTTCTCAAAGCGCCATCCTTCCGGAATCACCGATTCGACGACTCCTTCGTACTGCCCCATGGGGTCGTCCCAAACAACAAGGTGATGTCGGGCACACTTCTCGGCGAGCTGCGTTGCGAGCGCCCGGCGGAGGGTTCCCTCCCCGGTCACAAGGACTCCCGATAGTGGTGGATATCTGACCAAGGGAACTTCCCGGAGCGCAGTTGCTTACGGGTTTCGACCAATTCCTTCGGCCAGTCGGGAAGCACTTCGGCGAATGGCGCTGCGCACAGCACGATGCCGTCATCGAGGTTCGGAGACCATCCGGACTCGGCCACGCGGGCCACCACCCGGCGGAACGACCGGAGTTCCTCGGCGAGCCCCCGCTCGGTGTCAAGGCGACCAGTGAGGGTCCGGGCGAGGCCAGGGTCATGTGTCGATGTTCCGGGGGTAGAGGCCTGGAGCTGGGCCGACTCCATGCGGCGAATCTCGACCTCCGTTGCGTTCAGCCGGCGCTCGGCATGCGCCGCTACGGAGTAGATCGCCTCTCGAGACAACGTCGGCGCATAGACCCACACCGTCCACGCGCGAGACGCCGTTGTTAGCGGCCAGTAAATCGGTGCTTTGCGCCGGCTCTTCGAGTACTGAGCAAGATGGTCCTTGAAGAACCGCTTGCTTAGGTAGGTTCGGAAGTCTGGGGCGTCCAGGAGGTTGGAGACTTCGTCGATCAGGGTACTTGGATCTTCGACGAGCGCGGCGGCCGCCGCTTCGACGCTGGCGTCGATGGCAGCGGGGTGACCCGGCTCGTCCACCAGAACCCGATGTTCAGTGAGACTCAGCGGGTAGTCTTCGGGACTGCCTTTCGTCGGCACCCTCTCGGGGCCGACGAGCATCCCCGGCGAGCAAATCGGCACAGGGGCGAAGGGATCGTCAGTTGTGGAGGTTCCCGTTGGTAAATCGCGTCCGATGCGAACGTCCCACCGCCCGAAAGCGCATCCAACGAGGTATGAGGCAACGGATCGCGCCCATGCTTCCCGTTCCCCCGGCGGCAGCAGTCCGCGCTCGGCAACAACTTCGACGACTACGCCAGGGTGTACCCGGAGGCTGTGAGCGATCACCTCGAGACGGCGATCGGTGATGAACGTCAGATTCGCCACGGCGCGCGAGCCACCGCTGGTCGAGATGAACTCTCGAATCGTTCGATCAATTGGCTCGACGTACATTCGAGCGATGTCGTCGTTGACGTCGTCACGCCGCTCGTAGGTCATCGGGTGGCAGGACACCTCTTCGTCGAAATAGACGAGCGCCTCCTTGCTCAAGTGGATTCCATCGGCGATTCCGCCCTCTAGGTTTGCCGACAGCTCCAGAACTTTGAGATGCTGGGCCAATTCCTCGAGGTGCTGGCTAACGGCCGCATCGTCGGTTAGCCCAGAGTTGAGCCGCGGTGCAAGGAAGCGTCGGGTTGTCTCGGCGTGGAGGTCCGAGGTTGCCGCACACTCGATCATTCGATCGGCCAGCCTGCTGTTCACCGCATCCTCGCCCGGCCAGGGGAGCTTCTGGACGAGCCCGACCTCGTAACTCCGAGACTGGCCGCCAGAGGACGTCTCGTCAGCGGTCGATACGCTGAGCTCGAGCAGACCCTGAACAAAGCGCGAACGGAGCCAGCCCAACATGGCGGGCAAAGCGCTTGTGTCGGCGAAGATAGCCGGTCCCTTGTCGGCAAACGCACAACCAGCCGGCAGGACCCGAACACCAAAGCCCGAGTTGGTGCGCCGAGGCCATGTCAAGCCAGGGCGAAAGTAGTATTGCGGGTTGCGGATGACAGCTCCGCGGAACTCGTGCAACTTCTCGCCGTCGCGCTCGTAATCGACGACGAGGTGGATGTCGGCCCAGAAGGGCGAGTACTCACCGCCTTTCGCGAATGGCACCCAGCGCTTGCCCGCGAAGGTCTCGTCTCGGCTCCGGCCAACTCGGGCGGAATCCACCTCCCAGAAAGCACGAACAAATCTAAAGTCGTCACCAGTCTGGAGGCCGACTCGGATATCGACACCGTGGCCTTCTAGCGATGGAAAGTCCCTGAATAGACGTCGGATGTCCGGGGTCATCCAGTAGGCCATCGGCGCGCCGGGCACTGCGTCGAACGCATCCGGAGTGAGATGGAACACACGCCCATCAGGTGAGTTCGCACGGACGCGAGCACACACCTCGCGGAGGGCCGCAGGACGTTTCTCCAAAGGCTCTCGAAGGAGGCGGATAAAAGTGGTCGGCCGTGAGTGGCGCGATTGCCCCGGCCTGACGACGTATGCCGCGGCTTCGACGAGCGCCTCGTGCATCACTCCGAGGCCGAGGTCGGTTAGAGCGACAAGGTCGTTGCCGAGGAGGACCTCAGAGCGCCACCGCTCGAAGGTGGTGAGGAACATGCCGGCGCGCGAAGTGATCGCGCCGAGGTACCCGCTTGAGTTGCACAGCTCAAGGCCGCGACCTACGAACGCCGCAAAGAGGTTGTAGTCGCGCTTTGGTATCCACGGGTACGCCGCCTTAAGGTAGGGCTTTGTCTCGGCGATGGGTTCTCCAAAAGGTGGGTTCATCAGCACTGCGTCGTAGCGATGACTGAGTGCTTGGACAAGTCTCAGTGCATCACCACCCTCCGCGGCAAGCACTCGCTCTTGGGGACTTGAGGTGAGCTTATCGGCGGTGGCTCGGGCTGCGGCTAAGACCTCATCTACGACGGTGTCGACCTCGAGGATTCCAGCCTCAATGCCCGCATCGACCAGCGACACCACGCCCTGATCTGGTTTCTTGCGCCGGCCGGCGGCCCCTTGGCGACCCCCGCCAAAGGTCATCATTCGAGCGGTCTCCCCACGCAGCAGCTCGTCGACCCTCAAGAGGCTGCCAAGCTCAGGAGCTCGGTCGAGCTGGTCAACGAGCTCGGCGAGAAAGTCGCGTCGGGTCACCTCAACGGAGGCGAGGAGTTCGGAGCGCCCCGCTGCACCACCGGGCACGGCGCGTGCGCAGACGATGTTTGGCGTCGGGAGGTCACCATCTGGGTTGAATCGGCGAGCACGGAGCATGATGGCAGAGGCAGCGACCTGCGCGGCCCGGGCGTCGATGTCAATCCCCCATAGCGACGCGACGATCGACGCAGCCGACTCGGCGGGCGGCACTCCACGTAGCAACCATGCTCGCTCGAGCAAATCGAAGGCACCGAGGAGAAAGTGACCTGATCCGCAAGCAGGATCAAGCACTTTGACGTCGTCAAGATCCAAAGGTTCGCCGAGCTCGGTGGGTGGGTCTACGAGGTACTCCAGCTCGTCGGCAAGCTCGAAAACGCCTCCTTCGACGAGCCGCCGGCCGAGGGTGTTGTGGACAAGGAAGCCCACTACGTAATCGGGAGTAAAGAACTGGTTACGAACGGCTAGCTCCCACGAGTCAACCGGCTGAGGGTGCTGCCGTCGCATCTCGGAGCGCTCTTCATCGGAGTTGAAGAACTGATATGTCCAACCCAAGGTGTCGGGAGCGGCCCACGCCGCGCCTTGACGCCCCGTCACGCCGAGGTCGTCCGCGCTTATGAGTTCCACGAGTTCATCGACGACCGACGGCGGCGGTCGCAATGCAAGGAGCGGGTTGCGTGGGTCGAAGAGTCGGGGTACGTCGTGAGCGAGCTCGTCGCCGCAGAGCTGGAGGTACTCCCAGTAGCCAGCGTCGTCATCGCTGCCAAGGAGCGGTGCGACCTCGAGTAGTTGGCGAAAGCCCGACGATCGCCGTCCCCGCGCGAGTGACTCGGGGAGTAGTCCGAGAGCCTCGGCGACGCGTACCGCAATGAGGCGATTTGTATGCGTGAACGCTGCCTCACGCACTAGGAGATCCGCTCGACAACTGAGCAATTCCCAGATGCCGACCAGCTCCCGGCGCGCCTCGAGCTCGTCGGGGCCGAGGCTGAGTCGGCTCTCGTCCTCGGGCAGCTCGCGACCAGCCTTAATGCCGAATGTCCCTTCCAGAACCCTGCTCAGCTCCTTGGTGAGGAGCGTCCGCAGCATGGTGACGACGCGGCTGAGCGCGACCCGCTCATCCTCGTCCAACGAGTTGCGGCGAACGTCGGTCACGTGAGCCTGACTTCTTTGCCATCTTCGAGCAACTCCAGTCCCCTGGCTCGCAAGGCATCGAGGGCAACGTCGAGTTCGAGGACTGAGCGGATCGGGCCGATGGCCACCTCCGCGATCACGGCGGCCACGTCGAGGCGGACGATCCGGCCGGCCGAGCGCACCGCATCGAGGTCGGCGCGGACCATGTCAGCGGCCGCCGTCATCTGTGCCCGGCGAGCAAGGATCTGCTCTACGGTTGTCGCTCGGCCGGGGTCAAGTACATCGAGTCGAGCGGCGACGGCCGCCTCTGTGACCTGTGCGTCGATGTCGGTTGACTCGGCCGCAATCGAGGCACGCAAAGCGTTCAGATCGGCAAGCGTTTCGCGGGCTAGCTGCTCGCGGCGTTCCTCCTGGGCTGCAGCGACTTCGGTCGTGAGGGATCTCACCCGAGCGAGATGGTGCACAAGGTCGCCGGCGCCAAGCAAGTCTCGCAACTGATCTCGGCCATCGAGTGCGGCGCTCGGGAGCTCGGCGTCGGCGAGGAACGCTGCGTCCCGGGCCCTCGCGAATAAGCCGGGTTCCTCGGCGATGAGCGCGAGTACCGGCCTCGCAGCTTGCAAGCCGGCCTGAAGGTCGTCCCAGCCGCTCGCGAACTCCGCCACGACGTATCCATCGTCGTCCTCGCCAAGAGCGCCGAGAACCTGGCGGGCCAGCTCGATTGCGGTTGGAACCGGAAGACCGGTCCCCGCAAGGAAGCTCACGGCCTCGCCGACCGGCTGCCGCTGCGGTCCGAACGCAGCCCGCAGCCTTGTTGCGAGCTCGTCGAGCGCAACGGGGCATGTCTGGCCAGTCGCCGCGGTGAGACGCTCCGCGAGGCGCGAGCGAGTCGGCAGATCGGGTCCAGTGTCGGTTGGGGGGCGGACCACAATCGACCGAAACGGGGCGACGCCCCGGAACACGTTGTCGAGCCTGCGGTCGGTGACAGCAGTGATGCGTTGGCCCTGGTAGGCGATCTCGACGAGGCCAGCCCGGAGCGCCGCCGCGACGACGGCCTGGACGACGTCGGGTGCGGCGCCGTATGGAGCCGCACCGAAGTGCCGCTCAAGATGTTGGCCGGTCGCGGCTTGGCCATAGTCGTCCCTGCGCTTGACCTCGTCAACCAGGAGCTGGAGAGGGCCCTGGTCAGTCACGAGCTGCGGGCCCGAAGGCGTCATAGTGAACAGACCGATTCCGGCGTCACCCAGCGACGGTGGGAGCTGCGCAAGGTCGTCGGTCCGCGCCACTTCGAGCGGGATTTTCGTCTCGATCTTCGCAGCGAAGGTGGCTAAATGGGGATAGACGCTCGGGAGGCGATCTCGCACCGCCGACTGGATTGCTTCGAGCAGAGCGCCCGTCGGGGGGTTAGCGGTCGCCCCTTGGAAAATGATGCCGCCGTCGGACAGATCCGCGCGCAGTCTCTCGATGAACTGGACCTCGGAGCGCCGCTGGCGTGCCCGCTCCTCGGCAACGAGTTCGCGGGTGGTCTCGGAGACAGACGAGGACGTGTGCCGCTCGACCATGGTTCGGCTTCGGAACACCTCCCGGAGTGACGCCCATGTGTCGTCGCTCTGGCGGAACCACCACAAAACCCGATTGACAGCGGCCCGCTCTCGCGTCGGCGGGACTAGTTCGGCCGGATCGTCACCGGAGTTCAGCGCCGCGAACTCGACCGAGACCTCACCATCCGCCGCCGACTCGCCGTCTATGACGAGGCCGATCTTAAACAGGCGCCCTTCGAGCACGGAGAGTCGCGTACCCAGCTCCTCCTTAAGGATTCGGCGTCGTTCGCGTACCTCGTCCCCGGGTCTGAATTCGAGCTGGCGCTTCTCATCCCACTGCTTCTGCTCAGCCGATTGGAGCTGGAAGCCTTGCTCAGTCTCACGTAGCCAGCCGGCTGCGACCAGTCGGGCCGCGGCCTGCTCGATCTCGGACCGGCGACTTTCCGCCTGGATCGCGGGGTGGAGGAGCACGGCTAGATTCTGTGCGGTCAACGGCAACGATCGGACGCCGTGGACCAGAGCAACGACCTTCATTACCTGTGCTTCTGGGCTCGCTGCACCAAAGTTCTCGACGACCTGGTCGACCTGGTGTCGCAGGCCGGAATCGATGACGTCGATCAGCAGCTCGTACGACCGATCGAGTGTGACGAGCACGCCCACCGCTTCGCGCCCGAGCCCGACTTGCGGATTAGCCAGTAGCTGTTGGGCGTGTTGAATGATCGTGCGGTTCGAGCCGCCTAGCGGGGCCCCGGCGCGTAGCTGGCTCCGTCGCTGCGTCACTGCGTCGATGAGAAGCTGCACCTGGTAGGGCAGCAGCGGGTACAAACGGACGAACTCCTCTGTTGAAAACTCGTCGGAGCGGCGATCGGATGCCAACCTCAGATTGGCCGCGAGCCTTTCTTTATTGGGCGCGACGAGCGTCTCGACCTCACGTCTACCCGAGTCGGACTTGTCGAGGATGCGCAGGCCGACAACCTCACGAATATCGGAGGCCGTGAGGTCGACGCGGATCGGGAAGCGGTCACGGACCCGCGCCAACTCGACGCCCTTTCCCTCGAGCGAATCAACGACCTCTTCGAGCCGCTCTTGGCTAGTCGTGATGAGGAAGATGCGGCCTTGCTGCTTCTGGACGGCCTCGGCCAGGCCTTGCAGTGCGAGCATCCGGATTCGCGAGCGGGCGACGTACTGGCCGGTCTCGTCGACCACGATGACCAGTCTCCTTGCCCCATTCCCCCGCCGGTCGACGAGCTCAACCGCTCGCCGCGCGAACCAGTTCGCGTCGACCGTCGGGGAGATGTACGCCTTCGCCCACGAGTCCGGTGAAGAAAATGTGGCCGGGTCGAGCTCATGGAGCACCCTCGACGCCAGGTTCGGAGCCAACGTGGTGTGGCGGACCAGGTCCCAGGGCTTGCCGTGAATTTGCCCAAACCGCGTGATGAACTCGTCGAGACGGTGGTCGGTTTCAAGATCGAACTCGAGCGCAGCGAGCGTGGGTTCGCGCGCATAGCCCAACCGTTGGAGCACTGATCGATAGATGGGGAGCACGACGTGTTCTTCGGTTTCGACGTCATGGGCGCTGGAGAGGTCGAGCAGCGCTGTGGTCGCGGTACCGCGATTCTTCGGGTCGAGCGCGCGAGGAAGCAGCGCGCGGAGAGCCAGGGAGTCGACTCGCTCAAGAACACGGTCGACGACCGGACGACCGGCGACCATCCGGTTCTCCAGGAGGTAGCCGAGGATCTTCGCGAAGCTCGACTTACCGGAGCCAAAGAACCCCGAGACCCACACGTTGGTGCGGTCGGATCGATCATCGAAGCAGTCGACGTACTCGCGGACAACTTTCTCAAGTTCGGCGCGGATCCGGTCGGTGACCACATACTCATCGATTTCTCCAGCGACTACAGTGTCCTCCGAGACATCAACCTTGACGACCTCCTTGATCGTCCGGTCGATGTCGCGCCGATAGAGGTCGCCTACTTGCGTCACGCCTGATCTCCTCGTTCGCCGCGGACCACGATCATTGCCCGGTAGCCGTATGCAGGTTCAGTCTTCCCCATGAACCGAAGGCCGTAGTTGCCCTCGACAGTGCCTGGGTACAGAAGCACGACCGGTACACGCACACCGGTTCGGAGCCGCAGATCATCGAGAAGAGCCGACGTGCGGTACCCCGGATAGAGACCCCCGGCGCGGAAGAGCACCGCAGCCCACCGCCCGGGAGGTGACGGCAGCCTCGCGGCAACCCGTTCGGTCAGCGACGGCGGAAGACGAAGGAGCTGGCCCACGGAACGATGCACCGCCGCCTGTGTCTGCGGATCGCCGTCTGCGGCGC
>JAJZDJ010000303.1 GCA_021828685.1 Actinomycetes bacterium
CCATCTCGACACCGGCTACTACCCCGAAGGGATCAAGATATCAAAGGCCGAACTGGCCGCTGTCCCCCTCACGGCCCACAATTTCCACGGCGACTGGAACTACACGGTACACCCCGGCCCACAGCCCGAACAACAAATTACAACCCCGTAGTTACGACGCAGTTATTTTGGGGAGTTTGCCTAAGTTCCGGCGGGCGACCTCTTGAGGATGCGCAGGTAGCCGTCTTCCTCGTTCCGGTTCTGCCAGGAGGCTCGTATGAACTGGGCGAGCTTCGGAACGTCAGCCTCTACTGTCGACGACCACAACGCCGGCTCGTACTCGAAGACGCGGAGCACGTTGTCCACGTCGAAGATCGGGCCCGTCCCCTTGGCTTTGATGAGGACGATCGGCTTGTCGAAGGCCATCCGCATGCCGAGCTCGAACAGCACGTTGGGGTTGTGCTCGGTCAGGTCGGCGATCACGAGATCGTCATCCAGTAGGCGATTGACGATCGTCGACTGGATGACGTCGCTGCCCTCTCGGTTCGCCGTGGTCACAGCAAACCCGGCCTGCTTCCCGGCCGGCCCGATAATGCTCCGAAGGACCTCCTGGAAGAAGCCAGGTCGACTCCGGTGTCTTCTCGTTGAAGGGCATAATCACGAAGCAGCTCTGCTTCCCCTTGGTGTCACCCTCCGGCTCATCGACCGTCACGACGTCGGGACGGAGACCGAGCGACGGAGGAGAGCCGGGCCCCAAGGCGCCGACAGGCGCATCGCTTCGGGTCAGGCCAGCAAAGGCCGTGTTCTGCTTGTACCTTAACCCTCCTCTTGTGACAACTTACGATGCGTGGCGCTCCCATCGTGTCTACGATGCCGTGCAACAGAAAAGGGCCCCCGATGCGCTTCGCTCAGTGTGTCTCGATCGTGCGCCCCTCCAACCTCCGACGGTCGGTACTCGCCGGAGAACCTGCGACCTGATCCCCACCCTTATTCCGAGCTAGCTAGTGATGCAGGTCGCTAGCAGCAGAGGTGGCTATCATTTTCTCCGTTACACGAGCCGCAGATCAGATTTTCGCACTCATAACATCGTACCCAACCGTCTACGAGGTCGGTGTTACATAAAGCGATATCACTGGTACTTGGGTAAGGGTCGCCGCACATCAAACAGGCGTCGACGCCGGGCTCCCGGGTACTCGACTCTTTCGTCACAGCGCATAAACCCCCACCTATAACAGTCGTAAGCTCCGCGGCCAGCGCCTCAACTCTCGACGGGACCACCCCTGCACCACGCACTCTAGTCCTCTGTCCCGTACACGTTCACACGGGCTCGCGCTCTGAGTGAGGCCGCCCCGCTCGGGGCCCACGAGGACGGTATGGGGTTAGGAGAGACGCCTCGATATCGCCTGTCCGAACTTCGTCCTACTTTCACTCCTGGAGGGCAATCTGCGGCAATCATTAGGCGGGTAGCCCAGAAAAGTGCTGCCTGAACAGCTCCTTTTGGCGAACTTGCACATCATGGCCAGTGTCCCGGGGCGCATGACCAGACCCGTGATAGTGCGACGGGTGCACGGGCTGGGCGTCTTTCGCAATCGGAAACACAGACCTATGGTTGGTGATCTGAGCAGTCGGTGGCCGTCACGTCGCAGCGTTGATCAACCTGCCGCGATCCAGAGCGCTACCGCAGTGTGCCGGAGGGCATGGGGGGTTGGTTGCGGGTCGACGATCCGGGTCTTCGTGACAGCTGCAGCCCATGTTCGGTTGCGCCAGTTTCCCGGTGTCATGGCTCCGCCGATTCGGCCGGTGAACAGCCAATCGTCCGGCCGCAGCCCTCGCTCGTCGATCATCGCCGCTACCCGCATTCGAAGAGCTGAGGTGACAGCGGGGACCGTGCGTTCGCCGGCAAGGGTCTTGGTTAAATGAATCTGCCTCCTGGTGTTGCCTCCCGACACCTCGAGCGGGACGCTGACGGCTGTCGCACGGACAGTCACCTCACCTGCTGCGAGGTTCAGATCACACACTCTGAGAGCCGACAGCTCTCCGATGCGAAGGCCGGTGGCGGCGGCGAAGGGGACCACCAGCGCCCACCGAGACGCCATCGCCTGTTCCAGACGGCTCAGCTCAGCGACAGTCAGGAAGCGGCGCTCCATCCGGCCCTGGCGGGGCGCCTTGATCGTCGCTGCCGGGTTGACAGCGATCAGGCCTTCGGTCACTGCGTCGGTGAGCAGCTTCTTAAACGTCACCAGGCACCGGGTCACCGTCGCCGGTGCGAGGTCGCTGGACATGCTCACCGTCCAAGCAGCGATGTCGCTTCGACGGAGGTCGGCCAGGCGCACCGCGCCGAATTCCGGCTCGATCTGACAAGCCCAGATGGACAGCTCCCTCGCCTCGGTGCTGGAGGTCACCTGGCGTGTGGCTGACCACCGCTCCCACCACTGCGACACAGCGAGCTTGCCCCCGCTCGGGTCGCCGGTCCCCGCGTACCGGCGTTCTCGAAGGCGTTCCTGGCGGTACGCGTCGGCCTCGGCGGCGGTGTCGAAGTTGGCGGTGTGACGCTTGCCGGCCGAGTCGTACCACCGAGCCTCCCACGTCGCTGCC
>JAJZDJ010000304.1 GCA_021828685.1 Actinomycetes bacterium
GCGAGCACCTCGGCTGCGGTGCTCGACGCGGGAACGACCTCGACGGTCGCAATGGCGGACAGCTGGGCGAGGATGCTGCGTTTGATGCCGAAGTCGTAGGCGACGACCGAGAGGGTCCCCGAACCCGCCGTGTACCGCGACGGTGTTGTCACTTGGGATGCCAGGTCTGCGCCGTCGGTTCCGGGTTCTCGGGCGGCCGCAGCCTCCAGGTCCGCTTTGGCGAGGGCGAGCGGGCCGGTGACCGGCCCGAAGGCAGCGGGCATCGCCCCTGCCCGGCGGATGTGGCGGGTCAGTCGCCGCGTGTCGATACCGGTGATTGCCGGGAGGCGCTCCTTGTCGAAGAACTCGCCTATCGACATCGTCGAGCGGGAGTTGCTCGGCCGCGAAGCGAAGTCTCTTGCGATCACACCTCGGGCCCACGAGCGCGAGCTTTCGTAGTCGTCGGGGGAAACGCCGTAGTTGCCGATGTGGGGGTATGTGAAGCAGACGATCTGGCCTGCGTAGGACGGATCGGTGAGGATCTCCTGGTAGCCGGTTAGGGAAGTGTTGAAGACCACCTCGCCCGTGGCGGGGCGCACGTCGTCGGGGTCCCACCATCCGGCCGCCTCCCCCTCGAAGGTCGTGCCGTCTGCGAGGACGAGCAGGGCGTCTGTCATCGCTGCGCCTCCCCGCCTACGACTACCGCTTCGCCTCGGCACACCGTGTGTCGCACACGGCCGGTCAGCTCACGACCCGCGTAGGGGTTGTTGCGGCTTTTGCTCGCGCTTTGGCCGGCATCGACGACCCAGCGCTGCAGCGGGTCGATGACGCACAGGTTCGCCGCCCGGCCGACTGCGACGGGTCCGCCGTGTGACCCTCCGATTCCCGCGATCGTCGACGGCTTCCACGACATCGCTTTGAGCACCTTCTCGATCGGCATGTCCAGTTCTGTCATAGCAAGTGCCAGAGCCGTCTCGAGGCCGAGCATTCCGGGCGGGGCGGCATCGAAAGGGGCCTCCTTCGTGTGGGCTGGATGCGGTGCGTGGTCGGTAGCTATCGCGTCCGCGGTGCCGTCCGCGAGCGCAGCCTTGACCGCAGCGACGTCTGCGTCGCTTCGAAGAGGCGGGTTCACTTTGAACACCGGGTCATAGGACGCCACGGACGCGTCGGTGAGCGTGAAATGGTGCGGGGTGACTTCCGCTGTCACCGACATGCCGCTCCGCTTCGCAGCTGCGACCATCGCCAGGGAGCCGGCAGTGGAGAGGTGAAGGAAGTGAAGTTTCGCCCCGCTCAGGCGCGCGAGGGCGAGGTCTCTCATAACCATCAGCTCTTCCGCCTCGGCGGGTTGGCCGGCGAGGCCGAGGCGCGCCGACCACTCCCCCTCGTGCATGTGCCCGCCGGCGGCCAGTGCTGCGTCTTCGCAGTGCTCGGCGAGTGTGACGCCGAGTGCTGTCGAGTACTCCATAGCCCTTCGCATCAGCCGGGCGTCCTGGACGCCGTTGCCGTCGTCGGTGAAGATCTTCACCCCGAGCGCGGCCATCTCCGCCATCGGCGCGAGCTGCTTGCCGGACCGGCCGAGCGTGATCGCACCTGCGGGGAACACTTCGCAGCACGAGCGCAAGCCGAGGTCACGGACACGGCTGACGATCGACGCGTTGTCTATCGCCGGCTCGGTGTTCGGCATGGCGACGACGGCGGTGAAACCGCCGAGCGCAGCGGCGCGAGCGCCGGTCTCGACCGTCTCGGCGTCCTCCCTGCCCGGCTCGCGCAGGTGAGTGTGAAGGTCGACGAGGCCGGAACTGACAATGCAACCCGACGCGTCGAGCACCAAGGAGGTCTCCGGAGCTACACCCGCGACGTCTCCGAGGGCAGCTATCGCCCCGTCGACGACGAGCACGTCGACCTCTCGGGACCCCGTCGAGTCGACGACACGCCCTCCACGGATGAGGACAGGCCGGTCATCACGAGACAGCAAGATCCACCCCCGAACCTAAGAGCAGGTACAAGACGGCCATCCTCACCGCTACCCCGTTCGCCACCTGCGTCGATATCACCGAGTTCGCCCTGCGCGTTACCTCCGAGTCGATCTCGACTCCCAGGTTGGCCGGGCCGGGATGCATGATCAGCGCGTGCGGGCTGAGCGCGTCCGCGCGCTTCGAGGTCAACCCGTACGTCGCGGAGTATTCACGAAGCGACGGCAGAAGCGATTCGGTGGTGCGCTCGCGCTGCAGGCGCAACATGTAGATCACGTCCAGGTCCGCAAGGACAGCGTCGAGCTCGTTTGACACCTCGACAGGCCACCCGGCCAGCGAGGCCGGCAGGAGGGTCGGCGGTGCGACGAGAGTGATCCTGGCTCCGAGGGCGCTCATCGCTGCCACATCGGAGCGTGCGACCCGGCTGTGGCTTATGTCACCGACGATGCCGATATGCAGGCCGTCGAAGTCGGCCCCGCCCAAACCGTGCCCACCCCTGCCCGCTAGCAAAGACGACTCGGTGGCGATCGTGTAGCAGTCGAGGAGCGCCTGCGTCGGATGCTCGTGCCATCCGTCGCCGGCGTTGACGACCGCCGCGTGGTCCAGCCACGAAGCGACC
>JAJZDJ010000063.1 GCA_021828685.1 Actinomycetes bacterium
GGTCAGGATCTTCAAGTCGGAAAAGTTTTGTACCAAAAAGCGCGTTTCCTGAGCGAGGGCTGGTACAGGATCTTTTGAGAACGAAGATCGTGTACCAAAAAGTGCGAAAAAACGCTTCAAATGGTCAGGCTGTCGCGATTCTCAGAAGATCCTGACCATTTAGAACGTTTTCCCGGTCTTAGCTGGCCTTAGCTGGCCTTAGCTCGGGACGGCGACCTGAGTCAGTGACCGTGTGGTGACCCTGTCGAAGCGTAACTCTCGTGAGAGGCCTCGAGCTCGTTAGGGTCGGACCCGGGCAGGACGTCCTCGGTGTAGTCGGACTCAGTGACCCAGCCGAAGATAGCCCCGAAGAACAGCACAGCCCCTATGGCGAGGTACCACAAGCCCCACACGAGGGCGCAGGCGCCAAAGATCATGCCGAGACCCATCCCCGCCGGCCAGATCGACGTGGCGGGGAAGTAGTCAATCACCCCGGCGCCGTCATTCTGGTTGGCGTCGAAGCGGTCCTCTGGTCGGGGGATGCCATGTCGACGCAGGTACTGGGCGAGAAGGTAGCCACCCAAGAGCGCGTACGCGGTGAAGCTGAACACGAGCATTGCGATGCCGCTTCTCTCGGACGCAGCGCCGTGGAGTGCTACAAGCACCCAATACACGGCGGCAAGGATGACCAGAAATACGAAGGCCCCGAGGATCGTGCGGGATTCGACTTTCATCTAGTGACCCACCTCCGTAAGCATGTCGGGATGATTGGCGTCCCACACGGGCCGCTCGGAGCGTATCGGGGGGAGCGCCTCGAAGTTGTGGTCGGGAGGAGGCGAGGAGCAGGCCCACTCCAGGGTTTGGCCGTCCCAAGGATTGTCGCCGGCGATCTCGCCTTTACGCCAGGAACTGAAGAAGTTCCAAGCAGTGACGAGAACCCCGACACCGGTTATGTAAGCGCCGATGCTCGACAATTCGTTCAGGAAGTTCCACCCCATTCCCGCGTTGTAAGTCTCGATCCGGCGGGGCATGCCTCGCAGCCCTAGGTCGTGCTGGGGGAAGAATGTAAGGTTGAAGCCGAGGAAGATCAGGGCGAAGCCGAGCTTGCCCCACTTCTCGGACATCTTGCGGCCTGTCATCTTCGGGTACCAGTAGTAGAGGCCACCTAGACCCCCCATGATCCCGCCGAGGAGCACGTAGTGGAAGTGGGCCACTACGAAGTATGTGTTGTGCAACTGGAAGTCAAGCACCGGCTGCGCCAAGATCACGCCGGTGATGCCGCCGAAGAGGAACATCGACAGGAAACCGAGGCAGAACAGCATCGCTGTGTTAAGGACGATCGTTCCACGCCACATCGTGCCGATCCAGTTGAAGAACTTGATGCCGGTCGGCACAGCTATGAGCAGCGACATGGCGGCGAAGAACGGCAGCAGCACCGCCCCTGTCGTGTACATGTGGTGCGCCCACACCCCCATCGACAGCGCGCCTATCGAAAGGGTCGCTGCGATCATGCCCTTGTAGCCAAAGACCGGCTTTCTCGACATGGTGGCCAGGATTTCCGTGACTATTCCGAAGTACGGCAAGGCGAGGATGTACACCTCGGGGTGGCCGAAGAACCAGAAGAGGTTCTGCCAGAGGATCGGCTGACCACCGTGCGCTGCCCTGAAGAAGTCCCCGTTCAGATGACGGTCGATCCACAGCATTGCGAAAGCTGACGTGAGGACAGGGAATGCGAGCAGGATGAGGAACATCGTCACGAGGATGTTCCACACGAAGATCGGCATCCTGAACATCACCATTCCGGGCGCCCTCAAGGTGAACACGGTGGTGATGATGTTGACAGCGGTGAATATTCCTGAGAGGCCGGTCAGGCCGATACCGGCGAGCCAGAGGTCGGCCCCCGGACCTGGGGAATGGATCGCCTCCGTGAGCGGGGCGTAACCGAACCACCCGAACTGAGCGGCTCCGTTATTCGTAAGAAAACCGGCCATGAGGAGGCTGAAGCCCCCGAGATAGAGCCAGTAAGAGAGGTTGTTGAACCTGGGGAACGCCATGTCGGGCGCCCCGATCATCAACGGCACCAGGTAGTTGCCGAAGCCAGCGAACGCGAAGGGGCCTGCGAAGACGAACAGCATCAGGGTGCCGTGAATGGTGAACATCTCGTTGTAGACGTTCTCCGACACGAAATGGTTGTTCGGAACGATGAGCTGCGTGCGCATCACGAGAGCCATCAAGCCGGCCACCCCGAAGGCGATCATGGCGGTTATCAGATAGTTGAGGCCTATCTGCTTGTGATCGGTGCTCGTGACGTACTTGAGGATGCCGTGCGGGCGGGGACCGGGAACTATTTCCATCAAGTTGGGCTCGTGGCCCTCGAAAGTGATGGACGTCCGTTGTTCGAGGAGGGTCATATGGCTGTGTTGATCCTTATCCCTGTGTGTTCCCGCTGAAGTTCGAGCCGGCGTTGATCACCGAGCAGTTTCCCTTCTGGATTGCCGACACTCCGGCGGTGGTGATCGAGCACGCCGGCTGGTTGGCATACCAGGCCTTGTATTGCGCCGGGGCCATGACGTCCACGAGGAAACGCATGTAAGCGTGATATTCGCCGCAGATGTTGTTGCATTGACCCGGGTACAGGCCCGGCTTGGTCACGTTGATGTCGAAGACATTGTTGATCCCCGGGATCAGGTCCCGGTTGAAGAGGAACTCCTTCACGTAGAACGTGTGCACAACGTCGAGGGATACGACGTGCAACTGGACAGTCTCGTTGGAGGGCATCACGAGAACCGGCAGGTCGTTGTTGGTGTTGATGTTGTTATAGTCGGCGGTACCGATCTGGACGTGGCCGTTCGGGTAGACGAAGCGCCATCCCCACTGGAAGCCGTCGACCGTGATCGCCACGGCGGGTTTCGCTGCGATCTTGTTGACGTGGTTCTCCGCGCTGTACATGAACCCGAAGATGACGGCGACTATCACTAGCGGGATGATCGTGTAGGTGGCTTCCAGTGGGATGTGGTACTGGAACTGTGCCGGTTTGCGATCGTCGCCGGGCCGCCGACGGTAACGAAGTACGGCGTAGGCGATCAGACCAAGGACTAGAAGTCCGATCGGGACAGAGAAGTAGCCGCTGAGGCGCCACAGCTCTCGGGTGTAGTGGTCCTGGGTGGTCACCCCAGAGGGAGAGCCGAAGTTTGTGGCCAGGAGTCCGGTCAGTTGGTGCATAGCTAAGGAACACATTAGAGAACCCGCGCGAATATCACCAACCTAGGACCGCTTCGCACTGCGACCTCTGGTGGCGCTATACTCGTATTTCTGTTCTGTTCGGGCTGCGCCTTGCCGGCTCAACAACGTCTACCCTGAGGTCACCGTGCGCACATTCACCCCGAAACCAGCTGACATCGAGCGGGAATGGTTCGAAGTTGACGCCGATGGTGCTGTTCTCGGGCGTGTCGCCAGCGAGGTCGCCTCGATCCTTCGGGGCAAGCACAAGCCCATCTTCGCTCCTCATGTCGACACCGGCGACCACGTGATCGTCGTGAACGCGTCCAAGGTGGCGATGCCATCGGGTAAGGCCGACAAGAAGCTGTATTACCGTCACTCGGGTTACCCCGGTGGTCTAACCTCACGGAACTACACAGAGCTGCTGGTGACTCGACCGGACGAGGCGCTGCGAAGGGCTGTCAAGGGAATGCTCCCGAAAGGGCCGCTCGGCCGCTCGATGCTCCGCAAGCTCAAGGTGTACGCCGGCCCCACGCACCCGCACGGTGCTCAGCAGCCGAAAGCGCTTTCGATCGATCCCCGCGCAACGCGCACTTCCCGAGGAGCATGAGCCCCACTTGACCAAGCCGCTCGTCCAGTCAACCGGTCGCCGCAAGCAGGCGGTCGCGCGTGTGCGCCTTCGCCCCGGCCAGGGGTCTGTGACCATAAATAAGCGCCCCGTCGTGGACTACTTCCCCTCCGCCACTCACCGAATGATCGTGACGGAGCCGCTGCGCCTCGTGGAGAAGGCCGAATCCTATGACGTCGACACCACGTTGGTCGGCGGGGGAGTGTCGGGCCAGGCAGGGGCCATGCGCCTTGCGATTGCGCGGGCGCTCGTCGAGCTTGACCCCGAACTGCGTTCCGTCCTGAAGAAAGCCGGCTTTCTTACTCGTGACGCGAGGGAGAAAGAGTCCAAGAAGTACGGGCTGAAGAAAGCCCGCAAGGCGCCCCAGTACTCCAAGCGCTGATCGAGAGCGGCAGCGCTCCAGTGTGAAAGCGCGTTTCGGAACCGACGGCCTGCGCGGTCGTGCCGGCGACCTGATAACCCCGGAGCTAGCCCAGAGACTCGGACGGAGTTCCGCGCGCATCCTGGGTGCACCCGCAGGCCGCATCTATCTCGGACGAGACACACGGTGGTCCGGCACGATGCTCGCTGCAGCGTTCGCGTCGGGAGCGGCTGCCGAGGGGATCGATGTCGTGGATCTCGGCGTCGTGCCGACGCCTGTCGTCGCCTGCATGGCGGCGGGCGGTGGGTGCCCCGGAGCCGTCGTGTCCGCATCGCACAACCCCTACCCGGATAACGGCATCAAGCTGTTCGCTGCCGGCGGCACGAAGCTCCGAGACGACCAAGAGGCTGCGGTCGAGGCAGACATGGCGTCGGGCGGCGCAACCTACCTCTCCGGTGACAGGTTGGGCCGGGTCGTCGCCGATCCCGATGCGCTTGCTCGCTACCTGGACAAATTGACCGACGCTCTCCAAGGGCGGAGCCTGTCGGGAATCAAGGTTGTCCTCGACACCGCGAACGGCGCCGCGGTGGCTACTGCGAGAGAGGCCTTCGAGCGCGCCGGGGCTGAAGTTGTCGACATCGTCGGAGCGGTGCCGGACGGCATCAACATCAACGCGGGTTGCGGGTCGTCTGATCCCAGCGTGTTGGCGAGCTCAGTCCTACGAGCCGGGGCGAACCTCGGGTTGGCATTCGACGGCGATGCCGACCGTGTGGTCGCCGTAGATGACGCCGGCCGGCTCGTGGATGGGGACCGGTTACTTGCCCTGTTCGCAACGGACCTGAAGGAGCGGGGACAACTCCTAGGGGGCGGGATCGCTGTCACGGTGATGAGCAACCTCGGATTGCACAAGGCGATGGCGCACGCTGGCATCGACGTCGTGACGACCCAGGTGGGGGACCGGAATATCCTCGAAGCTCTCGAAAGCCGGGGTTGGTCGCTCGGAGGCGAGCAGTCCGGCCACATCGTCTTCCCGGGTCTGGCCACAACCGGCGACGGGGTCCTTACCGGGCTGCTCCTGGCAGACCTGGTTGTGCGCGCCGGACGTACCCTTGGCGAACTCGGCGCAAATTGCATGCGTAGCTATCCTCAGGTGACGCTGAATGTAACGGTGGCGCGCCGGGACGAGCTCGAGGGCGCAGCCGTCATCTGGAACGAGGTTGCCCTGGTAGAAAAGAACCTCGGTGATTCGGGACGGGTTCTGCTTCGAGCCAGCGGAACAGAACAACTGGTAAGGGTGATGGTCGAGGCTGCCGACGAGGCGGAGGCGTCGGCAGCTGCCGACCGTCTGGCCGGGGCGGTCGCCCGGATTCTGAGCGACCGTTAACAGCCCGCCGGCAGACGGCCGAGGCCCGGCGTCGCCGCAGTCGCGCCGCCTAGCCGATCGCTTCCACGCTCGGCGCCCCCCGGTTGGTGTCGGCGCCGGAGCGGAGTTTGACCTCGCGAAGCATGAACGACAGGACAAACGCGACCGCGGCAACCGGCAGTGCGTACAGGAACGCCTGGTCCATGCCGAAGGCGAACGCATGGTGCACTGCTACTGGCGAGTTCGCTCCGTATATGCGCTGGTATCGAGGGAGACTGGACTTCTCTTTGAGGATGAGCACGGCACCAAGAACCGCTGATCCGACGGCACCTCCGAGGGTCCTGAAAAAGGTCACCGAAGCCGTGCCCACGCCCATGTCGGCCGACGGGACGGCGTTTTGGACGGCCACGACGAGTATCTGCATGAAAAGGCCGAGCCCGAGGCCGATAATGAAGAGCATCCCAGCGAGCGGCCACGCCGCTGTCGTCGAGGTGATCTGAGTCATGGTCGCAACCCCGACGGTAAGCAGAAGCGTCCCTGCTATCACGAAGTGCTTGTAGCGACCCCACTTGCTGACCAGGCGGCCGGAGCTGATCGACGTCAGGAGCATCCCGGCGAGCAGCGGAAGAAGGCGAAGGCCCGAGATCGTCGGGCTGACACCGCGAACCGACTGCAGGTAGAGAGGCAGGAAGATCAGCGCCCCGAACATGACCGTCCCGGTGATGAAAGCAAGAGTGTTCGACACCGCGAACACGGAGTTGCGGAACAACCGCAGCGGGATGATCGGTTCCGCAGCCCTGCGCTCCCACCACACGAACGCCGCTATGAGGGCCACGCCCGGCAACGCGTAGGCCCACGCAGTTGCGGTGATCGCTGCGGCATTCCCGGCGATTTGAACACCTACGAGAAGGAGCGAGATTCCAGCGACGATGAGGAAGGATCCGGTGACGTCGACCTTGGACGAGCGCGGCTTGTGGTCCAGCTTGAGCACCCGGTTGATCACGACAAGACCGACGATTCCGATCGGCAGGTTGACATAGAAAACCCACCGCCACGACGCCTGATCGACTAGGAAACCTCCTAGCAGCGGGCCGGCCACGCTCGAGACGCCGAACACCGCTCCGAAATAACCCTGGTAGCGGCCCCTTTCCCTTGGCGGGATGACATCTCCGATTATCGCGAAAGCCAGGGTCATGAGTCCGCCTGCTCCGAGGCCCTGCAAGGCGCGAAACGCGATCAGCTCGTACATCGATTGCGAGAGGCCTGAAAGGGCGCTTCCTATCAAGAAGATCACGATCGAAAGTTGGAAGATGCGCTTCCGGCCGAATTGGTCGCTGATCTTTCCGTACAGCGGGGTGCTCGCCGTGGAGGTCAAGAGGTACGCCGTAACAACCCAGCTGTAGAGGTCCACCCGGTGGAAGTGCTCGCTGATCACTGTAAGCGCTGTCGATACGATTGTCTGGTCCAGGGACGCCAGAAGAAGCCCCATTGCGAGGCCGGACATGATGAAAAGGATCTGGCGGTGGTTGTAACTGCCAGGTCCTGTCCCTGCCGGCGCTACGGACACGGATCCGCTTGCGTCGCCGCCTCGATTCGCGACAGTCGTCGAATCGGCGCGGCTCTCCACCCTGCTCACAGTTGTCTCCTGTCGGCCTCGTTGATGTTGTTCATATCGCTTTCGTGTTCCTTCTTGGTTGTGCCACTGTTCTTCGCCAGCGTCAAGTGGACGACGCCGTCGGCGAGGGTGCGAAAGGCGTCGGCGGTGAGCGTTCTCAGGTCCTCCTGTCCGGACGAGTCGACCCAGCGCTGCTGGGCAACCCGACACGCTCCCCAAGCCGAAGCCACGAACACCCCGGGGCGGAAATCCACGGCAGGGTCCACACCGAGTCGCTCGGCTACAGCGAAGACGAGGGAGCGTTCCATCTCGTCGCGAGCTGCCGCTACGGCGCCGAGGAGCGCAGGGTCCTCTCGGAAGAGCCTCTGGCGAAGAAGGAACCTTTCCGAGTCCGCCATCTTCGCTGCGAGGTACTCGTCGAGGATCACCTGAAGTGACGTGAGCGGTTCCTCGTCGCCCGGCCGGAGACGAAATGCCGAGGCAAGCTTCGACGGGCCTTCGGGGTCGCGGTTGATAACCGCGTCCTCCTTGGAGGAAAAATATCCCCAGAAGGTGCGCGGCGCTATCCCCGCCCGTTCTGAGATCCGCTCGACGGTCGTGTGGGCCAACCCAACTGTCATCGCCAGATCGAATGCCGCCTCGTGGATCGCGTTGCGAGTAGCAAGCTTCTTTCGGGCGCGATGTGATAGCGCTTCATCGGAATCCGGCCGGTCTGCGACGATGGACCCCATCGTGTCGGCGGCATGATGCGCGACTGTCATCTGACCGGTGCCCTCATGGTGACCCCATGGTACCGATGGAAGCTGCGTAGTGCGCAAAAATTCTTGGCAGGCAAATTTGCGCAGCAGGCGTGGAAACGGATCGTTCTGATACCCAAGTAGATTTAGCGGCATGTGCGGCATAGTCGCGGTACTCGCCCAGCCCTCGAAGCGTCCGGCGCCTGACCTTGCAGCGCTCGAAGGGCGCCTCCTCGGCGCCGTGGCAGCACTCGAAGGTCTGGTGCGCGACACGGAGTCTTTCTCCGATGCACGAGTTCCTCGCGCGACGGGCGATGCGATCTCTGCATTGCTGTCAGAGATCGCTGCAGTCGACTCCGAGCTTCGTGGGCCTGCCGGCCTGAAATCCCTGGTGAGCGACCACAGCGGCGCAACCCGCCTGGCGGCGCTAGCCGAGAGGCTTGACCACGGTTTCGAGTTGCTGAACGCAGACCTGAGCTCTCTCCCGGTGAGTGCAGACGCCAAAGACAGAGAGGATCTGGAGGCGCTGCTCGCAAAAGCCCGCGACACAACATGGGCGATTTCGAGGGACCGTGTCGGTATGGCGGCGAGAGTCACCTCCCTCCTCGGTGGGCGAAGCCCGGATACGGTCGCTAGCTTCGACGGGTGGTGGGCGATCGGCGTCGCGCTTGCATCCATCGACCGCCTGGAGGTACGCGGGAGGGACTCGGCCGGCATTCACGTGATGGTCGCCGGGCCGTCTCTAGGTGGTATCGGAGAGGGCCGGGAGATCCTTGCCGCCCGAGCGGGTGATCTGTCGTTTGTCTCGGGCTCGGCGCGACTAGTCGGCGATGCCGACGACGTTGCATGCTTTGTCTATAAGGCTGCGGCCGAGATCGGCGAGCTAGGTGACAACGTACGCCGGTTGAGTGACGGGATCGCCGCGGACGAACTGCTGTCGAGGGCGCTCGAGGACCCGCAATCGAGAGTGACCGTCGTGGCCCACACCCGCTGGGCCAGCGTCGGCATAATTTCCGAGGCAAACGCGCACCCGGTCAACTCGGACGAGGTTGGCTCGACGGAGATGCCCTACGTCGCCGTCGCAGTGAACGGTGACGTCGACAACTATCTCGACCTCACCTGGACGGAAGAACTCGCCCTCCCCCACGAGGTCACGACTGACGCCAAGGTCATACCGGTCCTCATGTCCCGTCGTATGCAAGCCGCTTCTTCGGTCAGAGACGCGTTCGCAGAGACAGTCGCCCGGCTCGACGGTTCGCTTGCGGTTGCCGCAAACGCAGCGCGCTCTCCCGACGAAGTCCACTTCGCCCTGGCAGGTTCGGGGCAGTCGCTCTATGTCGGGCTCGCCGACCGGGCGTTCATCGTCGCGAGCGAGCCGTACGGGCTCGTCGAGGAGACCGGTACCTTCGTCCGGATGGACGGCGACAAGACAGGCGGCGAGATCTTGACGATCCACCGCTCGGGGGCTGGAACGCTCGCCGGGATAGAGCGTTCGCTCTACAGCGGCGCTCCGATCGAGCTAGACGACGCAGCGGTGTTGCGCGCCGGAATAACAACGCGCGATGTGGACCGGCGCGGATACGACCACTTCCTGCTCAAGGAGCTGACCGAATCGCCGGAGTCGTTTCGAAAGACTCTACGCGGCAAGCTTCGTGTCGGCGCAAATGGCACGCCCGCCGTCGAACTCGGGCCGGAGACCCTACCGCCCTCGATGCTCGAGGCGTTTGCGAACGGTGATATCGGCCGGGTAGTCGTCATAGGACAGGGTACGGCGGCTGTGGCTGGCCAGGCTGTGGCAGCGGCGTTGCGCCATTGCATCGCCGGGCTGAGCGTCGAAGCACTTCCGGCAGCTGAACTGTCTGGTTTTGCCCTTAAAGACGACATGTCGGACACTCTTGTCATTGCCATCAGTCAATCTGGCACTACGACAGACACTAATCGAACGGTGGACCTTGTTCGCCACCGCGGGGCGCACGTCCTGGCAGTCGTCAACCGGCGCAACAGTGATCTGGCAACGAAAGCCCACGGGGTCTTCTACACCTCCGACGGCCGTGACGTCGAGATGAGCGTCGCCTCGACTAAGGCCTTCTACGCGCAAGTCGCCGCCGGTTGGCTCATCGCTGCAGGACTCGCCAGAGCACACGGCGCCCGTGCGTCGGTGAGCTCCGATGAGCTGGTGGCGATCCTTTGCGCACTGTCTGACCTGCCTTCGATGATGGAGGACGTTCTCGCCAAGCGGGATGCGATCTCGGCTATCGCGTCCGAGGCGGCGCCGCCGCGTCGCTACTGGGCTGTCGTTGGCAGCGGACCTGACCGAATCGCAGCGGCGGAGATTCGAATCAAGCTGTCGGAGCTGTGTTACCGGTCGATTTCCTCCGACTACACCGAGGACAAGAAGCACATCGACCTGTCCTGCGAGCCGATGATCATCGTGTGCGCGTCGGGTTTGCGGGGTCCTACTGCAGACGACGTCGCCAAGGAAGTTGCCATCTACAAAGCCCACAAGGCCCTGCCCATCGTAATAACCTCCGAGGGCGAACAGAGTCGCTTCGAGGCTATCGGGGCGTACGTCGTGGCGGTGCCTTCGGTGCACCCGGCGGTTGGGTTCGTGCTATCTGCGATGGTCGGGCATCTGTTCGGCTACGAGGCGGCGCTCGCCATCGATGGCCAGGCTAAGACCCTCCGGGCCGTTCGCTCCGTAGCCGAAGGATATACCACCGACGGAGGGTTGCCGGACGCGTTGCCGTTATCTCGAGGGCAGGTGGACGCGATCCAAATAGCTGCGACCCCGTTCGTAGCGGCGCTGCAGTCCGGGCGCATGGACGGTAACCTCAGCGCCTCGATAGCGGTCCGCCTCGACGGATTGCTCCGCTACGCCACCGGGCAGGCACCGATCGAAGGATACGAAGCCGAGTCCGGAAAGATCGGCACGCCGAGCGCCATCGTCGGGGACCTGATCGAGGCTCTCAGCGCCGCGATAGACGAGCTGACGAGACCTGTGGACGCTATCAAGCATCAGGCCAAGACGGTCACCGTCGGCATATCACGCAGCGAACCCGCCGTGCTCGGTATAGCGCTAGTCGAAGCGGCCCTATCCGCTGGGGCAAGTCCCGACTCGCTCGGCTACCGGGCTTTGCGCACCCTTTCCAAGCTCGATCCTGCAGTCGACGAAGTCCTCGGCTACACGCGCTACCGCATCGACTGGGGATCGGACGGCAAGAACGCGACGGCAGCAGTCATCGACATGGGAGGTATCGCCACCGAGATCGCCCCTTCTCGCACTTCCCGGAATCCCCGGTTGCTCGGGAGCAAGCACAGAGCAGCTGAAGAGCGCGAAGTGACTGTCGTGCGGGGAGCTCGCGACGCCCGAACGGTGGTGCTCGTACCGGAAGCCAAAGGCGGCCAGGTGTGCGGCATGACACTTCTTCACGTGCGTTTCGCCGACTACCTGCCCTATGAAGTGGCTGCGGAAGTGTTAGCCGGCTATAGAACCCGCCTCGACGCCCTCCGGGACGCCGTGACAGAAACCGAGGAGCAGTTCGAACTCTCGCGTCTTGGCGACGAGCCGATGGTCGACCTCCTGAGCGAACCGGTATACGAGCTCGCACGCAGGTGGCGGTCCGCCCCGCAGCCCCCCGGGTCAACGTGAATCAGACGGGCGCCGATCAGATAGCGCGCCGAGCATCCCTCAGCGGGTTTGCTCCGATCGGGGTCGGGATCGACATGGTCGACATCGAGCGATTCGGGGCCCTGCTCGAGCGTCGGGGCAGCGCCCGGCGTCGTCTCTTCGCGCCGGAAGAGCTCGCGTACACCGACACCCTCGCCAACCCGGTGCCATCACTCGCCGCCCGATTCGCAGCCAAGGAAGCGACGATGAAAGCGTTAGGGGTCGGGCTCGGATCTTTCGACTGGACGGATGTCGCCGTATGGCGAAACCCGGGCGGCGCTCCGTCGCTCATCGTTCGCGGACGCGCGGCCGAGCTCGCGGATAAGGCCGGCGTCGTAAGTTGGCTCGTGTCGTTGACCCACACCGACAGCGTCGCAGCGGCGACCGTGGTGGCCTGCGCTTGAAGCCCGTCCTTACCCCCGAGGAGATGGGCGCAGTCGACGCTGGCGCGCCTGAGCCGGCCGACGTGCTCGTCGGTCGCGCCGGTTTTGCTGTCGCCGTAGCTGCGCGAAGGATGCTCGGCGGGTGCTACGGACGCCGGGTCGTGGTCGTCGCCGGTGCGGGCAACAACGGCGCCGACGGGCGCGTCGCGGCAGGCCACCTGCGGCGCTTTGGAGCGACGGTAGCTGTCGTTTCGCCAGGCGACGCCTTGCCGACGTCACACCTGGTCGTCGATGCCGCGTTCGGGACCGGGCTGAAGCGCCCTTACCATCCGGCCAATCCGGGTTCTGCTCCTGTTCTGGCAGTCGACATTCCTTCGGGACTGTCGGGGCTCACCGGTCTCGGCGAATCGATGACGGCCACGAACACGGTCACCTTCGCCGCCTACAAACCTGGCTTGCTGCTCGGCGACGGACCGGTACGCTCCGGCGTGGTGCGCCTTGAGGGCATCGGTCTCGATGCCCTCGCAGCGCAGTCGGCAAACACCTGGCTCATCGAGGACTCGGACCTAGCGCAGATCCCGGCACGGGCGCGAAACGCACACAAGTGGAACAGTGCAGTCGCCATCGTCGGCGGCTCGCCGGCGATGATGGGAGCACCACTGATGTGCGCGAAGGCGGCGATGCGCGCAGGGGCCGGGTATGCGCTTGTAGGAGTACCGGGCGCGACCCTCGGGGCGAGTGGCGCACCCGGTGAGCAGGTGTGGGTCACCCTCGACGGCGACGACTGGAGTCGCCAGGCAAGTGACGCTGCCTCACGGGCGAAGTCCATCGTCGTCGGTCCGGGCCTCGGGGACTCCGCCATAGGCAAAGGCCGAAACGAGGGGCCGCACAGTCTCGTCGGCGAGTTCCTGTCTGCGACGGCGGTCCCGGCGGTGGTCGACGCCGACGCCCTGCGGGCGCTCGGCAGCCTCGAAGGGGCGTTCGCCGTCGCCCGCTCCCGCGACGCGGCGATGATCCTCACCCCCCACGACGGGGAGTACACCCGCCTCACCGGCCATCCCCCCGGAGACGACAGGGTCGGCGAGGCCCGCGACGCCGCCCGAAGGTCCGGGTCGGTCGTGCTCTTGAAAGGGTCGACGACTGTCGTGGCAGCCCCGGATGGGCGTGTTGCGATGTGCAACGCCGGCACCGCTAGCCTTGCGACCGCTGGAAGTGGCGACGTTCTGTCAGGGATCATCGGCGCTTTCCTGGCGCGAGGGACCGATGCCTGGACAGCAGCTTCGCTCGCAGCTCACGTACACGGGCTTGCCGCCCGGTCCGGTCTCGCGGAGGGTCTGGTGGCATCGGATCTTCCAAAGCTCGTGTCTGCACGATTGTCTGAGCACTTGCCTCATCGAGAGCTCCAGTTGCCTGAGCCAAGGTGAAGGTGTTGGACCCGTGTCGTCGACGCGATCTTCGCCCCGCCTGGGTGCAGGTGGACCTTGACGCAGTTCGCCACAACGCATTGGTTCTCTGCTCGATAGCACACCCGGCGCTTCTCTGCGCTGTAGTGAAGGCCGACGGCTACGGGCACGGGGCGACGCAGGTCGCCAGAGCGGCACTGGCCGGCGGGGCTTCGTGGCTCGCCGTTGCCTTGGTCGAGGAAGGGATACGGCTCCGAGATGACGGTATCGACTCCCCGATCCTCGTACTGTCCGAACCCCCCGAAGACGCGATGAACGCTGTCGTCGAGTATGGCCTGACCCCTACTATCTATAGCGCTCGGGGCGTGCAGGCTGCGAGCCTGGCGGCGGCGAGGAACGGGAAGGGCGCCCCGCTGGGGGTGCACGTCAAGGTTGACACGGGAATGCACCGGGTCGGGGCAACGGCAGGCGAGGTGGCCGATCTCGCTTCGGCCGTCGTGGCGGACCCGCACCTTTCCCTGCAAGGCCTTTTCACGCACCTCGCAGTCGCCGACCGGGTGTCCGATCCCTACACGGACCTGCAGCTCGGTCGCTTCGACGCCGTGGCTGAGGACCTGCACGCTCGTGGCCTTCGCCCCGGGATTCTCCATGCCGGAAACTCGGCCGCCACGCTGTGGCACCCCCGATCGCGGTACTCGATGGTCCGCTGTGGGATCGCTCTCTACGGTCTGAACCCTGCCTCCACCGATGCGGCGCTGCCGGACCTGCGGCCGTCTCTGTCGCTTCGGGCTCGGGTGTCGTACGTGAAGACTTTGCCGGGCGGCGAGTCGTTGTCTTATGGCCTGCGTTACCGCCTGGAACACGATTCGGTCATAGCTACTGTCCCTATCGGATACGCGGATGGGGTGCCGCGTGCGCTCGGGGCGTCCGGTGGGGAAGTTCTCGTCGGGGGAAGGCGTTGTCGCGTCGCCGGAACTGTGACGATGGACCAGCTCCTCGTCGATTGCGGTCCCGATGCCTCGGTCAGCCGGGGTGACGAGGTCGTCCTGATCGGCGCCCAAGGAGAGGAGTATGTGGGCGCAGAGGAGTGGGCGAGCTGCGTCGGAACGATATCGTATGAGATCGTCTGCGCTTTGAGCGGGCGACTTCCGAGGATCTACCTGCCGACGTCGCACGCAAATGCAGAACATTCGGCTACCGGCGGGCCGGCCGTCCCGTGATCACCGAGGTGAGAGGAGTATCCGTCGGCCATTGGAGCGACCAGGAGGCGTTGACGGGCTGCACGGTCGTCGTGCTGCCACCGGCTACGGTGGCGTCAGGGGAGGTTCGCGGCGGTGCGCCGGGGACGCGCGAGTGGGCTCTACTTGAGCCGGGACGCTCCGTGGACCAGATAGACGCGGTCGTGATGTGCGGGGGCTCGGCGTTCGGTCTTGCGGCATGCGACGGTGTCGTCGATTGGTGCGAACGTCACGGGCGCGGCTGGCCAACGCTGGCGGGTCCAGTGCCAATAGTGGTGGGGATGGTCATCTACGATCTCGGCGTGGGTGACCCTCAGGTTCGGCCCGGAAGAGCCGAAGGTTGGAAGGCGGCGGAGGCAGCCACCGCCGGTCCAGCTGCTGTCGTGCGGGGTCGGGTCGGGGCAGGCACGGGAGCCACGGTAGGCAAGTGGCGAGGTGCGTCCTTTGCGCGGCCCGCAGGTATCGGCTCTGCCGTTGCCCGGCGGGGCGACTTGGTGGTTGCAGCCATGATGGTCGTCAATGCGCTCGGGGATCCCTTGGGCGGTGAGCCGCCTAAGGCGGGTGACCGCGACGGCCGGCCCCGCATATGGGACCCTGCTCAAGCTTCGACAGGTGTCGAGGCGACGACTATCGGGGTAATCGTCACGAACGCAAGGATCGACAAGCTCTACTGCCACAAGGTTGCGCAGTCCGG
>JAJZDJ010000305.1 GCA_021828685.1 Actinomycetes bacterium
CCCTCGCCCGGGACGTCGTCGGAAACGACACGCGCGTACGTGCCGGCGCCTGGGAACGCCGCTATGGGACGGAACTGTCCGCCAAGACGTGGGGGGTCGTCGGCCTTGGCGCGACCGGGCGGGCGGTATGCGCTCTCGCATCGGCGTTCGGCATGGACGTCGTCGGATACGACCCCGTCCTCCCCGATGGTGCTGCCCTTCCCGCAGGGGTCACGACGCGCGCTCATAGCCTCGGCGAGCTGCTGTCGGCGTCGGACGTCGTGTCGCTGCACCTGCCGTTGACGAACGACACCGACCGTATGGTCAACGCCGGCTTCCTCGCCTCCATGCGCGCCGGCTCGTATCTGATCAACGTGTCGCGGGGAGGTCTCGTCGACGAGGAAGCGCTGGCTGACGCGCTCGACTCAGGACATCTCGGCGGGGCCGGCCTCGACGTCAGATCTGCGGAGCCGCCCACGGTCGGGCGCCTCGAATCCTCGAGTCGTGTCGTTCAAAGCCCCCACATCGCCGGGCTCACCAACGAATCCCAAGAAGCTATCTCGACCGCGCTGGCCGGAGATATCGCAGCGGTGCTGGCCGGCTCGCCCGCTGGCCACGCCGTGGGCGCGCACCGCCGACCTACACGCTGACACCGCCGCCCTCCGGCCAACTGACACCGGCCACGTCCGCGAAGCGCCTCCTCCGGCCCCCTCCGCCATAGGCGCCCGAAGGAGACTAAAGGTCCGCTGTCACAGGGACTGCCGGCACTTCCACGATGCGCGCCGCGGGAAGGTGCACGTACGCCTTCGCCGCCCGCCTAGCCGGTTCACGGCACAAGACCCTGCCGGCTGCCCAACCGGATGTCCCCTGCTCCGGGCGGTAGCGATGCACCATCTCTCCGTCGTAGACGGTGCTGACGTTCGTAGAACTGCCGGGCCACACGTGAAGGTCCCAGCGGTTGGGGGCGATCTCGCCGGTGTGGTTCGCAGACGGACCCATTGGGATGACAGCGCCGGCGCGAACGTATAGCGGTATCCGGTCAAGTGGCACTTGCATCCGCATTTGTTTCGGACCCGAAACGACGGTCCCTGTCCAGAAGTCCACCCACTCGCCTGGCGGCAGGATCACTTCCACATCTGACATGTCCGCTGACTCGTCTAGAACAGCTACGACTAGAAGGTCAGGGCCGAGCATGTACTCGTGGCCGACGTGCCACAAAAGTTTCTCGTCAGGAAATTCGAGTGCGAGTGGTCGCAGCACCGGCCAGCCGAAACGGCTCGCTTCGCCAGCTGCGCTCATCAGGTAAGGAAGTAGCTGGTAGCGCAGCTTCGCGAACTCCCGGACGATCCCAAACGCCCGCTCGCCGAACTCCCACGGTTCGCGTGGGCGTAAACCGTGAAAACGAGCCAGCGGGGACAGGCAGCCGACCTGCGCCCAGCGGACGTAGAGCTCGGGGCTCGGGCCGCTGCCGTAGAAGCCACCGATGTCGTGCGCCCAAAGGCCCGGCGCGGAAAGGCTCCAGCTGATCCCGGCCCGAAGTTCCGCTGCGAGCCCGGCGACGCTCGCCTCGGGGTCGCCGCCCCACTGCGCCGGGTAGCGCTGCGAGCCCGCCCAGCCGCTCCTGCTCCACACGAGAGCCTCCGTGCCGTCACGCTCCGCTAGGGTCTCCGAGACTGTCCGGCTGTACCAGATCGGGTACAGGTTGCGCCACGCTCGTCCCCGCCTTCCGTCCGACATGATCGCGTCGTCGGGCAGGCCTTCGCCGAAGTCGCATTTGATCACCGAGACCCCGAGGTCGAGAAGCGTCCGGTTCTTCGCCTTCCACCAGTCGCGCGCTGCGGGATTGGAGAAGTCGACGAGGTGGCGGGGGCGGCCGTCTCGCGAGAACGTGCGTGCCACCTGGGCGGGGGTTCCGTCGCCGCCGGTGACCACGAAGCCGGCTTCGCTCGCCTCGGCGAAGACGGGAGACTGCGGATCGAGATACGGGAGCTCCCATACAGAGATGTGGAAACCCTGCGAGCCGAGGTTCGCGATCATCGCTTTCGGGTCGGGATATTTGGTGTCGCTCCACACGAAGTCGCAGTTGAGGAGATCACGCTCAAGCCAGTCGGGGTCTATGTGCAACACGTCGCAGGGCATGTCGCGTTGGCGCAGCTGGGCTGCTATCTCCTCGAGCTCCACACGGCTGCGGTACCGGCAGCGTGACATCCAAACGCCAAACGCCCAACGGGGCGGAACCGACATACGGCCCGTTATCGCCGTGTAGTCGCTCAGGCGTTGTTTGAGCGACGGTGCCGCAAGGATGAAGCAGTCGAGGCGCTCCTCCTCGTTGACCAGCTCGAGAACCGCCGGAAAGGAACTTCCGACGTCGACGGCCATCGGTCCGGGCGTGTTGACGAAGAGGCTGTAGCCCTCCGAGGAGTGCATGACCGGCACCGCCTTATAGGTGAGGCCGGTTCCCGCGCCGAGGGCGTCGTCGGCGATCAGCTGGAAGCTGCGCCCGTTGTGGACGGTCGAGCTGAACTGCTCCCCGAGTCCAGAGAACAACTCGCCTGGCGCTATCTCCAT
>JAJZDJ010000306.1 GCA_021828685.1 Actinomycetes bacterium
GGGATCGTGGCGGCCTCAGCGATCCTGGCGGTCTCAGTGATCCTGTCGGGGCTGCTCGGATCTTGCGGCACTTCGAGGGGGCAGCCGCCAAGCTCGGGCGGCGCTCCGGGCCAGTCGGGCGCGACAACGTCGAGCGCTTCGTCGGGCGGCGCTTCGGTAGCGGGCGCGGGAGCCCCCGTGTCGTGGAGTCCGTGCAGCGGGGCCGCCGGCCCGAGCGGATTCCAGTGCGCGAACGTCGCCGTGCCACGAGACCCTGCGAGCTCGCAGGGCCCGACCATCTCGCTTGCCTTGGACCGCAGGCCTGCGTCGGGAACCGACAGCGGGGTCCTTCTCGTCAACCCCGGCGGCCCGGGCGTGTCCGGGGTGGACTTCCTGCCCGAGATAGTCAAACTTTTACCTTCCTCCATCCTCGACCACTTCGACGTGATCGGCTTCGACCCGCCGGGAGTCGCCCGCAGCGCGCCGATCGACTGTGGCACCACCTCGCAGATGCTCGACTTCATCAATGTCAACCCTGCCCCGACAACCCCGGGCGGCCTCGCAAGCTTGCTCAGCGCCGACCGGGCGTTCGCCGCCGCGTGCCAGGCCCGAAGCGGCGCGGAGCTCGGCTATGTGAGCACCGCCGACGCGGCGATGGACATGGACTACATCCGCAAGGCGCTGGGGGTGGCGACCATCAGCTACCTGGGGTTCTCCTACGGCACGTTCCTCGGGGCGACATACGCGAACCTTTTTCCCAGACACGTCCGGGCGATGGTCCTAGACGGCGCGATCAACCCGGCCCTCGGCGTCCTGGCAAGCCTCGACTACCAGTCGACGGCCTTCGAAGGCGACCTCAACTCGATGTTCTCAAGCTGCCAGGCGAACGCCCATTGCCCGTGGAAGGCGGGGGCGGACCCTCTCAAAGTCTTCGAAGCGCTCGTCGCTGCGGTGACCTCCAAGCCTTTGGCCGTCAGCGGTTCAGCCCAGGCATTCGGACCGGCCCAACTTCTTTACGCCACCGCCGCTGGACTGTACTCGCAGTCGACGTGGCCGACACTCGAGGCCGGCCTAGCCGAAGTCGCAAGCGGTAACCCTAGTATCCTGCACGCCCTCTTCGACAGCTATATCGGCCTCTCCGCCGGCCGGCTGGGCAACGAGCTCGAAGCCGAGACTGCGGTGAACTGCCTCGACGCTCCCGCCCCTTCAGTGCAGGCGGTCGAAGCGGCGGCCCCCGCGGCGCGAGCTGCGGCCCCCGTGTTCGGAGTGATGAACCTCTACAGCGAGCTCGTCTGCTCGGTGTGGCCGACCCCGGCGACGTCCAAGCCCGCCAACCTGCCTGCTGTAGGCGCGCCGCCGATCGTCGTCGTCGGAACCACCGGCGATCCGGCGACGCCGTACTCGGAGGCTGTCGCGCTGGCCTCGGAGCTTCGAAGCGGCGTGCTAGTCACGCGCGTAGGGGAGGGCCACACCGCGTACGCGTATAGTTCGTGCGTCAGAAGCTACGTCGACAACTACCTTCTCAACTTGAAAGTCCCCCCGGCAGGACTGCGCTGCCCCTCCAACTGAGGGCTAACGTGACAGCTCATAATGAGCCTCGGATCACTCGTCGGCGACCTGCGCTTCACGGTCGCATCCGATCGTGTCCACACAGACGCCTTCGAGGTGAGCCTGTACGGCCGTGACGCTTCCACGCTTCGCGGAGAGGCGTCGGTCGTTTGCTTCCCGGTATCGACCGCAGAAGTGTCGGCCGTCGTGCGGGTGTGCCGAAACCACGGCTGGCCGTTCGTCGCGAGAGGTTCGGGCACCGGACTCGCGGGCGGGGCAGTCCCGTCGGCAGCGTTGCCGCCGGTGGTGATCGTCACGACGAAGATGAACCACATCTTGGAGGTGGACGTCGAAAGTCGGTTCGCGTGGGTCGAGCCGGGCGTCCTCAACCTCGACCTTTCACGTGCAGTCGCCCCGTTCGGCCTGCACTTCGCGCCCGACCCGTCGTCCCAGCAGTCGTGCTCCGTCGGCGGTAACGTCGCCAACAATTCCGGCGGCCCGCACTGCCTGCTCTACGGTGTGACCAACGCGCACATCGCCGCTATCGAAGTGGTACTTCCAGACGGGGAGGTCGTTGTTCTAGGCGGCCTCGACGCCGATCCGGTCGGGCTGGACCTTCGCGGGTGTTTCGTCGGGAGCGAAGGCACCATGGGGATAGCGACGAAGATCTGTGTCCGCCTTACCGAGACACCGAGAGCCGTGTCTACGCTGCTAGCCGACTTCGACGACATGGCCGACGCTGCCCGGGCGGTGACGGCGGTCATTGCCGGCGGGATCGTCCCCGCAGCTTTGGAGATGATGGACGCGACGATCGTCGAAGTCGTCGAGGCGTACGTGCACGCCGGGCTGCCCACCGACTCGGCCGCCGTGCTTCTCGTCGAGCTTGACGGACTTGCGGGGGGCGTCGCCGTCCAGACCGAGACGGTCGCGGGGATCCTCGCCTCAAACGGCGCTCAGCAGGTGCAGGTCGCCCGTGACGACTCCGAAAGGGCTGCGTGGTGGAAGGCGAGGAAGTCG
>JAJZDJ010000064.1 GCA_021828685.1 Actinomycetes bacterium
TCGGCGAGGCGATCCAGACCGCCATGCGCCGCCACGGCATAGCGGAGCCCTACGAGCGCCTCAAAGAGCTGACGCGGGGGCGCGAAGTCGGACCGGCCGAGGTCAGGGAGTTCGTCGCCCAGCTCCAGCTGCCAGCGGAGGCGGCAGAGCGGCTCACCAAACTGACGCCCGGCGGCTACACAGGCCTCGCTGCGGAGCTCGTGACGTTTGCCGTTCCGAACCGGGGCGCTAGCGCGGCGGCGGATCGTGACTCGAAAGAGCCGGCCCACACGCCCGCCTGATAGGCGAAATCGTCAGCGATCCGCATCGAGCACCATCGAAGGGGTCCCATCCCGTCCTGTCTGTGCCGCCACCAGTCTGATAGCCCGGGGGCCATCACGACAGCGGTCGCGAAGAGGCTGGCGAAGCGGCGACCACGCGGCCGCATCCCCGGCCAGCAGGCAGCGAGCAGGACCGCTGCGGGTGGCGTCCAGGCGCGTCGAAGGGCGCTTGCTATCGGGGCAGCGGAACGTAGGTTGCCGACGAGGGCGAGGCGTGCCAGCTCGACGGCCAATACCCGTTCGCGGGATTGCTTCGCAGGTGGGCGCCAGCGGGTGCCTTTGGCGGCGAGAGCGACGGAGGTGAACGCTGCGAGGGCGGACGCAGCCCGCAGGCGCCCTAGGCTCACGAGCCACCAGAACCCCAAGCTCCAACCGGACACTGCAATAGGCGCGACCGCGGACCCGTGGCGCGAGGCGAGAGGAGCCGCCGAACGTCCGTAGCTGTAGCGCTGGCGTAACCACGCTGGGCGCGTCTCGCGGTCGGGGTGAGTCACTGTTGCGGCGGGTTCGTAGCGGACACGCCGCCCGGCCTTGCAAACGCGCCATACGAGGTCGACGTCCTCACCGAAGCGGAGCGTCTCGTCGAAGCCTCCCAACTCGTCGAGTACGGCCGTCCGCAGCGCCAGGGCAGCAGTCGGGACATACGACACCCGGCTCGCAGGTCGCACGGGGGCCGGATCCGGTCCCATGTCGAGCGGGGACCGGTGGCGCTCGTAGTGCGTGATCGACTTCGGTGATCGCTGGCCGCCCCGCGCGCGAACCCTTGGCGCTACCGCGCCGACCGCCGGGTCCGCAAAATGGGCGAGAATCACCTCGATCCAGCCGGGGGTGGTAACGACCCCCGCGTCGACGAACACCACCACGTCCGGCCGATCCGCGTCGGCATACGAGTGCCAAGCGGTGTTGCGTGCAGCGGCCGGTCCGCCCGGCACGAGTCGCCGCAACACCCGAGGCGCCGCCTCCGCCCCCGCCTCCGACTCCGCCCCCGCCTCCGCCTCCGAGCCGTCGTCGACGACCACTACCGGCGCCCATGGCGTCGTCTCGGCGATCGACCGCAAAGTTGTCTCCAGGCCTGCCGGGTCGTCTCGCACCGGTATGACGATGCTGCATCGCAACGCGGTTGTCCGAGCGTCGAAGGGCGGGGGCCCCGGGTCGGCGACGCCTGCGTCGATTAATCGCCCTGCCATCAGTTGCTCGCCTCGATCGATTCCGACAGGATCGCCGTCTAGCCACCGGTCGAGCACGCCGGAGCCTCGAACAGAAAGTCTCATGACTCTTGTCGGGGAGCCGCCTATGAGCATCGTCGGCAGCGGCCGGCGGACGCCCGGAGCAAGGGACAACCAGAAGCCTGTCGGCAGAGGGTCGGTCACCCCGGCGCCGCGCCTCCAAAAAGGCTCATTTGGCAGTCATCCCGGCGTCGACCGCCAATACCGACCCGGTGAGTGCAGCGGAGTCAGTACCGCATAACCAGGCGATGAGCGCTGCAGGCTCGTCTGCTTCGATCAGGCGGGCAAGCATGTGGTGTTGCACGAATTCGGCCGGTGAGGAAAGACCGTAGATCGACGCGCTCGCGTCCAGCATTGGACCTGAAGTCGAGCCGGGCGCCACTGCGTTAGCCGTGACGCCGTAGGGGGCCAGTTCCGCCGCGAGGCTGCGTACCAATCCAACCAGACCGTGCTTCGCGGCGCTGTAGGCGCTCAGAAGTGGCATCCCGACTGTCCCTGCAGCTGATGCGACGGCGACGAAGCGCCCGCAGCGGGGTTCGGGGTTGGAGATGATCGCGGGGAGCGCCGCTTTCGCGAGCCGCCACGGCCCCTCCAAGTTGACCGACAACATCTCAGCCCAGACTTCCTCCGAGGTGCTCCATCCTTCGGCGCCGCCTGCGATCGCACCGGCCACCGACACGGCGGCGTCCAGGCAATCGAAGCGTTCGAGAGCGACTGCCACTGCGTTGTCGAGGTCTGCTTGGGACCGCACGTCTCCGACCACCGGGTGGCAGCGCCGTGGGCCCCCGCAGTCGGCCGCCACGGATTCGAGGTCGTCGCGAGTCGACAGGGCATAGGTGAGGATCGGGTCGTCTGCGCAGCGGTCGACGAGCACGAGGTTCCAGCCGAGGCGGTGCAAGCGACGGGCGGTCGCGGCGCCGATCCCTCGCCCTGCGCCGGTGACGACGGCGACCGGTGCGCGCGGTGATTCGAGAGCGTTGCGGTTGCCGGGCGCTTCGTCGCTCATAGGGGCCAGCCATGAATGGAAGCCTCGAGGTTGCCGACCCATGTGTCGACGAAGCGCTCCCCGGCTTCGGGTGACGCGCCGGACGGGTCGCCGACGACGCCGTTAGCGCTGACAGTACCGACACCGGAGCGGACGAGCGTTTCTATCACGTCGCCCAGCGGGGTGACGCAACCGTCCGTGGCAGCGGGGATGGCACGAACCGTCTCCGGGCGAAGCGCCATCATCACCGATGTCTCGACGTGACCGGCGTGTGCGTCGCCGCCCGGGGGCGCAGTCACATGCCATGCTCGGGCTATGCGGGACTCGTCTGCGAGAAGACGTACGGCCCTGTCGAGGGCCAGGCGGTTCCCCCCGTGAGCCGACACGAACAGCACCGCCTGAAAAGAATCGGCCGACCGGCCTAGCTCGACCAGTAGCGACTCGAGCGCTTTGTTGCCAATAGACAGGGTTCCGGGGAAGGAGGCATGCTCGCCGCTCGACGCGTAGCTAATGGCGGGGGCGACGAGGACATCAGCTCGCCGAGACGCGAGCCGCCTGCAAAGTTCAGCCGCGATGAAGGTGTCGGTCCCAAGCGGCAGGTGCGGGCCATGCTGCTCGGTCGAACCCACAGGAATGGCAATGACACTGACAGCGCCAAATTCGGCGACGTCGGTCCATGTGAGGTCGCCGAGCATCTTCGTGCCCGGCATGTGTCGGCCGGTCCCGGTTATGCCGGCACCCCGACGTTGCGCGACGACCCGACGTTGCGTGACGACCCGACGTTGCGCGACGACCCGAGACGGACGGGTACAGAATGCCCTGGTCCCGGCGACGGCGCCGTTCCGGCGACAACTGACGATAGAAGCGGTTCCGCCCGGCCTTTCACGCACTCCGGGTCTGGTCCGTCGAGCGGCAGCCCGGTGAAGAACTTGGCGGCCATGCAGCCCCCCTGGCACGAGTCATACGAGCCGCACGAAGCACAAGCCCCAGCGGCCTGGGGCTCTCGCAGCGACGCGAACAGTTCCGAGTGCCTCCACACCCGGGCAAAGCCGCCGGCGTCGCGGACGTTTCCGGCCTTGAAATTCTCGTGCAGGACGAACGGGCACGCGTAGACGTCGCCTACAGGGTCGATGAGGCAGACCACCCGCCCGGCGCCGCAAAGGTTGAGCCCGGGAAGCGGATCGCCTAGCGCCGAGAGGTGGAAAAATGAGTCCCCGGTCAGCACGTCCGGTCGCTTCGCGAGCCAGTGGTAGAGGGTGACCTGCTGGGCGTTACTCAGGTGAAGTCGGTCCCAGACCGAAGCCCCCCGCCCCGACGGCCGGAGCCTGGTCAGCCTCAGCGTGGCACCGTAACTGGCAGCCATCTCAGCGAATTCATCCAGCTGGGCGACGTTGTCCGCGGTGACCACTACGGAGATCTTGAAGTCGCCGAAACCGCTGGACGCGAGGTTGTCCATCGCCCGGCGCGCCGCGGCGTAGCTGCCAGCTCCTCGAAGGGCGTCGTTGGTGGAGGCGTCGACGCCGTCGAGCGACACCTGCACGTCGACGTAGTCCATGGCGGCGATGTGCCTTGCTCGTTCGGGAGTCATGGTCGTGCCGTTGGTGGAGAACTTGACGCCCACTTTGCGATCTACCGCGTAGGCGATGAGATCGTAGAAGTCGGGACGGATCGTCGGCTCGCCCCCGCCGATATTGACGTAAAAGACCGACATGTCGGCCATCTCGTCGATCAGCCCCCGGGCTTGGGCGTTGGTCAGCTCGCTGGGGTCGCGCCGGCCCGACGAGGACAGGCAATGAAGGCACGCGAGGTTGCATCCGTAGGTCAACTCCCACGTCAGGCAGATCGGGGCGTCCAAGCCGGTCGCTAGCTGGTCCACGAGGCGGGTGCGTTCAGCAGGCATGGATCATTCCGCTTTCCGCAAGCCCTGCAAGCGCACGCAGGTAGGAAGGCCGCGACGCCTCCGGGATCGAACAAGCGACCGCATCGCCGGCCGAGTCGAAGTCGGCGAGGGATCGAACCAGTTCGCGCAGGGCGACGGAGCGAAGGAACGTCAGCCTCCGGTTCGAATAGTTGTAGGCGAGCGCGCCGAAAGGTTCCTCTCTAAGTGCCACCTCGCTGTCGAGCGCGTAACGCAGGCTCGCGTCGAAGGCGGCGGTTGACGCGCCGTGCGACGCGCCTTGCGATAGCTGCGTCATCTAGTAGACGCCGCACATCCCGTCGATGGAGATCTCCTCGATCAAAAGTTCCTCCTCGACCATGAGATCGCCACTCTCGGTGGCGCCCGGTTCTTGCGGCCGGCCGTGGGCGTCCGCGGCCGGCGAAGCTTCGGTTTGGTTATCGGTCATGGCCGTGATCCTATGCCCGCCGGCTAGTTCGGAGCACGATCGGCGGTCAGGCCCGCTGCCAGTCTTTCCATACGGGCTCTATACCCATAGCGCGCAGCGCGCTGGCGACCTCGGCAGGGGACCGGGTGTCGGAGATCTCGAACTGCGGCTCGGCGTCGCTTGACTCGGCGTAACCGCCAGGCTCGGTATGCGATCCGGCCGACATCGACGTCACCCCGAGGCGGACGAGCCCGTCGCGCAACTCGGGCGACTCCCTGGTGGACATCGTGATTGCGAGGTCGGGCATGAAGATCCGCAGCGCGCACAGCAGCTGGGTGAAGGACCTGTCGTCGATCGGGTCGGACGGCTCGAAGCCACCGGCGGCCGGGCGTAGACGTGGTAGGGCGACCTGTATCTCGCAGCGCCACCACCGGCGCGCCAAGGCATCCGCGTGGGACGCGAGGAGGAGTGCCTCCGAACGCCACTCGGGGTGCAGTCCGAGGAGGGTGCCTATACCGAGGCGTCGCATCCCGGCCTCGGCGGCCCGGTCGGGAGCCGCGAGACGCCAGATGTAGTTGCGTTTCTTGCCTTTGAGGTGGACTTCTGAGTAAGTCCCGGGATCGTAGGACTCCTGGTAGACGACGACCCCGTCGCAGCCGGCGTCGAGGAGACGGCGGTAGGTGGCTGTGTCCCAGACCTGAACTTCGACGCTCACCTGGGCGAAGAGCGGTGTGACCACCTGGACAACTTTTTCCAGATAATCCTTGCTCACGATGCGAGCGTGCTCGCCGGCTACGAGCAGGACGTGGCGGAAACCCCTCCGGGCCAGCTCCCGAGCCTCCGACTCCACTTCGTCGAGGCGCAGCGTCCGCCGCGCGATCGTGTTGGACGCCGAAAAGCCGCAGTAGGTGCACGTCGAAACGCACTCGTTCGACAGGTAGAGGGGGGAGAAAAGTCGTACCGCCGAGCCGAAGCGGGCCCGCGTGATCTGCGCCGCGCGAGCGGCCAACTCCTCGAGGTGGTCGAGGGCGGTCTCGGACAGAAGCGCAGCGAAGTCGTCAAGGGTAGGCCTAGCGGCTCGAAGTGCCCGGTCGACTTGTGCCGGGGCGGCACTGGCAACTCTCTGGCGTAGCGCCGTCAACGGAGTCGCCAAAACGGCTGCGGCGGCGGATCCCTCCGGCGCCTGTTCGGGCCGCGAGTCGATCGCAATGGGCGCCATGTCGGGCCGTGCGGCGACGGGGATCGTGGTCATCCGAGAAAGCCGGTGAGTGGCGACGAGGCGGATGGAGTGCCGGCGGTGGGCAGCCCTGCTAGGAAACCGGAGCGGCCTGCGACGACCGCCAGGCGGAACGCCGCTGCCATCGCCGCGGGGTCAGAAGCTGTCGCTATCGCCGTGTTGACTAGGACCGCCGACGCGCCGAGCTCCATGGCGAGCGCCGCGTGGCTGGGGGCGCCGAGCCCGGCGTCTACCACGACGGGGACTGCTGCCTGTGCCACGATCATCTCGATGGCGTCCCTGGTGCGCAGGCCTTGGTTCGATCCGATCCAGGATCCGAGCGGCATGACGGTGGCGCAGCCGACTTCTTCCAGGCGCTTTGCTAGCACCGGGTCGGCCGGGCAGTAGGGGAGAACGGTGAATCCTTCGCGGCACATCTGCTCTGCGGCGAGGAGGGTCTCGACGGGATCGGGGAGCAGGTGTCGGGGATCGGGGGTGACCTCGAGCTTGATCCATTCCGGCAGCCCTGCTGCGCGCGCCAGGCGGGCGAGGCGCAGCGCTTCGGGGGCGTCGATCGCTCCGGACGTGTTCGTGAGCAGAAGCACGGACTCCGGGATTGCGTCGAGGATGTCCTCTGTCGCGGAGGGGTCTATGCGCCGCAGTGCGACGGTCACTATCTCGGTCCCGCTGCTTGCGATGGCGCCCGCGAGTTGGCCGTTGGAGGCGTACTTGCCGGTGCCGAGGAAGAGCCGGGAACGAAAGGTTCGCCCGGCTATGACGAGAGAGTCATGGTTGTCGGTGGCGACAGTGTCCGCCGCGCTTGCCGAGCCCACCGTCTCCACTGTGGGGGTCCTGGTCGGATTAGCCGTCATCTACGCTCCCTCGCCCGCGTTACCGGGCCGGTCCGCTGGAGGGTCGCCGACAACCAGCCGGCCTCTCAGCCCGATACCCGAGCTCCCCTGCGTTTATTGGAATCTTCTGCGAGAGCCTACCTGCTCCGGAGTGCGGAGCGCCTAGATTGAGCGCCGGAAAACTCTAGGAGGTGGTCCTCACGGCCCAGGAATTCGACGTGGTGATAATCGGCGGCGGCCCAGCCGGCTATGCGGCGGCGCTGCGCGGCGGTCTGGCCGGGCTGAATATTGCCGTTGTTGAGAAGGAGAAGGTGGGCGGCACGTGCCTGCACCGCGGCTGCATCCCGGCGAAGGAGTTCCTCGAGACCGCGACGGTGTACCGGACCGTCATCGGAGCTGAGGAGTTCGGCATCATCGCTGACCCGCCCGTCATCGAGTTCGCGCAGTCCCAGGCGCGAAAGCAAAAAGTGGTGGACCAGCTGTGGACCGGCTTACAGGGACTGATGAAGAAGCGCAAGGTCACCACCTTCAACGGTGTCGGCAGCCTCGGGGCCGGTCACAAGGTGACCGTAGACGACGGCACCGAACTCGTAGGCAAGCACGTCATCCTCGCCTCCGGTTCCGTCCCGAGGACGATCCCCGGCTTCGAGGTCGACGGGCGTCTGGTTCTCACCTCCGACGAAGTGCTCGACCTTGAACGCCTGCCGGCGTCGGCTGTCGTCATCGGCGGCGGGGCGATCGGCTGCGAGTTTGCTTCGATGCTCTCGGACCTCGGCTGCAAAGTGACAGTGCTAGAGGCGCTGCCGAAGATCCTTCCCGGTTGTGACAAAGACGTGGCTGACGTGGTCGCACGCTCGTTCAAGAAGCGGGGTATCGAGGTCCGCACGGGGGTGGCCGTCACCGGTCATACGCCCGCCGAGGACGGGTCTTCGACGACAGTGTCGTTCGGCGAGGGGGAGAGCGTGAGCGTCGAGGCGGTCGTCGTGTCGGTGGGGCGGCGTCCGTGCTCGGCGAACCTGGGGTTGGACGGCACAGCCGTCGAGGTCGACGGCCGCGGCTTCGTCGTTGTGGATGAGTACATGCGGACCGCGGAGGCGGGTGTTTTCGCGGCGGGTGACCTTGTCGACACGCCGGCCCTCGCTCACGTCGGGTTCGCGGAGGCGGTCGTGGTCATCGACCAGATCCTCGGCGACAAGGTGGTCCCCGTCGACTACACGAAGGTCCCGTGGTGCATCTACTGCCACCCGGAGGTGGCCTTCGCCGGGCTGTCCGAGGAGGCCGCTCGGGAGGCCGGCTTCGACGTGGTCACCAAGAAAGACCCGTTCGGCGGCAACGGGCGAGCCCTCATAGTCGGCGAACCCGAGGGTATGGTCAAGGTGATAGCCGAGAAGCTTCCCGACGGGAAGGCGGGGCGCATCCTCGGGGTCCACATGGTGGGGCCGTGGGTCACCGAGCAGCTGGGCCAGGGCTATCTGGCGGTCAACTGGGAAGCCACGCCCGCCGAAGTAGGACAGTACATACAGCCCCACCCGACGCTGTCGGAGACTTTCGGCGAGACGGTTCTCGCCCTAACCGGAAGAGGTTTGCACGTTGGCTGACATCACGATGCCCCAGCTCGGAGAGACCGTCACTGAGGGTACGATCACGCGTTGGGCAAAGCAGGTCGGCGACACGATCGCCGAGGACGAGGTCCTCTTCGAGGTTTCCACGGACAAGGTCGACTCGGAGGTTCCCTCTCCTGTCGGCGGCGTCGTATCGGAGATCCTCGTGGCAGAAGGCGAGACAGTCGATGTAGGCACGCGCCTCGCCGTCATCTCGGCAGGCGATGGGGCGGCCTCGGCGTCGTCGGCACCTGCCGCGGCGTCGACGTCGGAGGCGTCGGAGGCGCCAGGTGCGCCAGGTGCGCCGGGTGAGCCGGGTGCGTCGGGCCAGGGCGGCGGAACGCTGCCGGCCGATGTGGCAGAGGGCGACGCAGGCGGCGGAACCGGCGGGACTGTCCAAGGCGAGGATGGCGGCCAGCCGCTGGCGTCGTCGACGAAGGCAACGTCGGCGCAGGCAACGTCGCCCCAACCAGCACCGCCCCAACCAGCGCCGCCTTCCCAGCGCGCACCTGTAGCTGCCGCATCCGCGCCCGCTCCTTCGCAAGTGGCGCCGAGCCCGTCCGCCTCGGAGGGTCTAGTCCTCTCCCCGGTGGTGCGCCGCCTCGTCGCCGAGCACGGCCTCGACCCTTCGAGCATCGTCGGAAGCGGTGCCGGCGGGCGGATCACCCGCTCGGACGTGCTCGCAGTTATCGACTCGATCAGCTCCGGCTCGACGCCCAAAGCGCCGGGTGCACCGGCCGCACAGCCCGCGCCCGGATCCTCGGGCGCCCCCGGATCCTCGCGCCCGTCGAGCTCGGCCCCGCCTGCTCCTTCGACGCCGCCCAGGCCGGCACCTGCCGGAGCGACTGCGCCTGCCGGGGCGACTGCGCCGGTCGCGGTGGGTAGCACCGACGAGATAGTGCCGTTCACGAACATCCGCCGCCGCACCGCCGAGCACATGGTCCGCTCCAAGCAGACGTCCGCCCACACCATGGTGGCAGTCGAAGTGGACTACCTGGGCGTCGAGCGGGTCCGGCGCGCCGAGAAGGACCGCTTCAGGGCGGCCGAGGGCTTCGGGCTCACCTACCTGCCGTTCGTCACGCGTGCCGTGGTGGACGCCCTCGAGGACTTCCCCCACGTCAACAGCTCAGTCGGCGACGACGCGCTGATAGTCCACCACGAGCTCAACATCGGGATAGCGGTCGACTTGGACTTCGAGGGCCTGTTGGTTCCCGTCGTTCACGCCGCCGAAGGAAAACGCATGCGTGTCATCGCCCGAGAAATCTCCGACCTCGCAGCGCGCGCCCGGGCACGACGCCTGACGATGGACGACATATCGGGCGGTACGTTCACAATCACCAACGCCGGGCCGTTCGGCACGTTCATCACGGTCCCCGTGATCAACCAGCCGCAGGTGGCCATACTCTCGACAGACGGGGTGACCAAGAAGCCTGTCGCTGTCGAGCTCCCGGACGGCTCCGACGGCATCGCCGTCCACCCGGTCGGCAACCTGGTCCTCTCCTGGGACCACCGGGCCTTCGACGGTGCCTATGCAGCCGCATTCCTGAAGGCCGTCAAAGACGGAATCGAGTCAAGGGACTGGTCAGCCGAGCTGTGAACTGCGAGCCCCTGCGCCGTCCAGCGCCCGGCGTCTCGACGCTGCGGGTCCGCTGGCTCGGACGGGTCCGCTACCGCGACGCGTGGGCGTTGCAGAAGGGCCTGTGGGCGTACGGATCGGGCGACTGGCTCCTGCTCGTCGAGCACAACCCCGTCTACACCCTCGGGGTGAGGGCGAAGCCGGAGCACGTGCTCGTGGACCCGGCGTCGGTCGGGGCGGAGCTCGAACGCGTCGACCGCGGAGGCGACGTCACCTTCCACGGCCCCGGCCAGCTGGTCGGCTACCCCGTCATGGCCGTCCCCCGCGGACCAGGGTCGTCCCCGACCCACGTTTGGCGGATCGAGCAGTTGGTGATCGACACCCTCGACGAACTCGGACTGCACGGCGCCGGCCGACTCGACGGGTACCCGGGCGTCTGGGTGGACCCGTCCGGCCCGAACCCCCGAAAGATCGCCGCCGTGGGGGTGCGCGTCTCGAGGGGCCGTTCGATGCACGGCTTCGCCCTGAACGTCGACCCCGACATGGAAATGTTTACCCACATCATCCCATGCGGCATCGCCGACAAGCCTGTCACTTCGCTGGCAGCCGAGGGCCTGCGCGTCGACATGCGCCGGGTTGTCGAGGCCGCGACTGTGGTGGCGGAGCGGATCTGGGGGGCCGCCCAGCTGGACAGTCAGGGCGTGGCGTGGAAGGTGCTTCCTGGGGAAGTAGCCGCTTTCACAGCGGCTCGCAGTGGCCCGGAGGTGCCGGTCCGGATGCTCGACCGCCGCCTGGCCCAAGCGGGTGTGGACCCTCGTGGTGGGCTTGCCGTCGACGAGCGAAAGCCCCCCTGGCTTCGCGCTCAGGCGCACCTTGGCCCGGACTACCGGGCGCTTCGCAAGACGGTCCGAAGCCTCGGTCTCGTGACGGTCTGCGAGGAGGCGGGCTGCCCGAACATATACGAGTGCTGGGCTGACGGTACTGCGACGTTCATGATCAACGGCGAGCGATGCACGAGAGCGTGCGGGTTCTGCCTCGTCGACACCGCCAAACCGTTGCCGCTCGATCCTGGGGAGCCCGAACGGGTAGCGGATGCCGTCTCACAGCTCGGTCTCGCTCATGCGGTCATCACGTGCGTCGCCCGGGACGACCTCGACGATGGGGGGGCGTCGGGTTTCGTAGCCACCGTCGAAGCTGTGAGGCGCCGGTCTCCTGGTGTCGCGCTCGAACTTTTGATTTCAGATTTCAAAGGCGACCCCGAGGCTTTGAACGCCGTCTTCGCCGTGCGCCCCGAGATTCTCAACCACAACGTCGAGACGGTGCCCCGCCTCCAGCGGGCCGTTCGGCCCTCGGCGTCTTACGCCCGAAGTCTCGCCGTGCTGGCGCGTGCCAAGGCGGCAGGGCTCGTAACCAAGTCCGGGCTCGTGTTGGGGATGGGCGAGACGTTCGAGGAGGTCGTCTCTACCCTCGCCGACCTCGCCGGTGTGGGGGTGGACATCGTCACCGCAGGTCAGTACCTGAGGCCGACCGCGCAGCACCTTCCTGTTGCACGATGGTGGACGCCCGCCGAGTTCGCGGAGCTCGCTCGCGTCGGAGAGACGCTGGGGATAGGCCATGTGGAGGCGTCCCCGCTCACCCGGTCCAGCTATCACGCCCGTCAGGCTGCGGCGCGGACCACGCCGCAGGCGCTGGAGGCGAGCGGGCTTTGAGCGTCCCCGGATCACCTCGACTGGAACGCTTCGCCCGCCTGCGTCACCGAATGGCCGACCTCGGCGTCGACGTTTTGCTTCTGTCCCTTGGGGCGGATCTTCCGTGGCTGACCGGTTACGAGGCGATGCCGTTGGAGCGCCTGACAATGGCCGTGGTGCCGGCCGACGACGAAGCGACCCTCGTCGTGCCGCTCCTGGAGGCATCTCGTGTCGAGGAGGACCCCGCCGCGTTCTCGCTTCGCGCTTGGTCTGAGCACGAGGACCCGTTCGCAATTGTGTCGTCGCTAGTCGGCGCCCGCAGCCGCCTCGCAATATCGGATCGGGCGTGGGCGGCAGTCGTTCTCCGACTACAGTCGGCGTTGCCTGGCGCCACTTGGAAGGCGTCGAGTGTGGTCACAAGCGAGCTTCGAGCCCGCAAGGACGCCGCGGAGATCGAAGCGCTCGCCGCCGCATCTCACGCCGCCGACGTCGTGGCGGGCCAGCTCCTTCGAGGGGAGATACCGCTCGTGGGCCGGACCGAGCACGAGGTTTCCGCCGACATCTCCCGCCGGCTCATCGACGCCGGACATCAACGGGTGAACTTCGCGATAGTGGGCAGCGGCCCGAACGGGGCGAGCCCGCATCACGAGCCTGGCGCCCGGCGCATCGAGGCCGGCGAAAGCGTCGTGTGCGACTTCGGCGGGACCCTGCACGGATACTGCTCGGACATCACGAGGACCGTCTGGACCGGCACTCCGAGCTCCATTGAAGCCGAAGTGTACGAGGTGGTGCGGGTCGCGCAACAAAGCGCCGTCGAAGCCGCAGCGCTCGGCGTCTCCTGCGAGGAGGTCGACCGCGCAGCGCGCTCGGTCATAGCTGACGCAGGTTTCGGCGAGTACTTCATCCACCGCACGGGACATGGGATCGGCATCGAGGAGCACGAAGACCCCTACATCATCGAAGGCAACACCAACCTCCTCGAAGCGGGTCACGCTTTCTCTGTCGAGCCCGGCGTCTACCTCCCGGGCCGTTTCGGTGTGAGGATAGAAGACATCGTCGTAGCCGACGGCGGGGGTCCGCGAGCCCTGAACCAGGCGGATCACTCGCTGGTGGTCGTCGGTTCGTAGCGGCGCTCCCGGTCCCACCGGGTTGCGTTCTGCTGTAGCCTCTGGTTGAACCGGGCAGGATCCTGCCGGGACTGAGGAGGCGCCAGGTGAAACAGCTGAGCGGGCTCGACGCGAGTTTCTTGTACCTCGAGACCGGGTCCCAGTTCGGTCACGTCAGCGGTCTCGCAATCTTCCGCCGCCCGGAGCGCAAGGACTGGTCGCCCTATGAGGCGATGCGCAACAGGCTGTTGCGGCGGTTACCCGAACTCGAACCTCTACGGCGACGCCTCGTCCAGGTCCCATTCGACCTCGACCACCCGTACTGGATTGAGGACCCAGACTTCGACCTCGAGTACCACCTCCTCGAAACAGCCATCCCTTCCCCGGGCACGCCGGAGCAGCTCGCCAAGCTCGTAGCCCGCCTCATAGCGAGACCGCTCGACCGCACCCACCCGCTGTGGGAGTTCTGGGTGATCGACGGGCTGGCAGGTGGCCAGTTCGCGGTCCTGTCGAAGATGCACCACGCGACGATCGACGGTGCGGCCGGCGCCGAGCTCATGACGATGTTCTACGAGCACGAGCCGAGCCTGTCCGAGCCGGTCGACGTCCCGGTGACGATCGCCGGCGAGAAGATCCCGAGTCCGGCGCAGGTGCTGGCGAAGGTGGTCGGCGGAGCTTTTTCCAAGCCTGGCAAGTTCGCCGCAGTCCAGGTGAGGACGATCCGGGCGCTCGGCGAGATGACCCGCAACAGGGGCCTCGTCGGACTCGCCGACGTCCTTCGTACCATCCCCAATCCGATCGGCGCCGCCATCGCAGCCAGATCGACACGCGGCGACGACACTCTCGGATCGCTACCAGAACGCACCGCGCCGAGCACTGTGTTCAACGGCGTCGTAACGCCGCATCGGCGGGTAGCCCTGCGCTCGGTTTCACTGACTGACGTGAAGGCGATCAAGGCTGCGACAGGGTCAACGGTCAACGACGTGGTGATGGCGGCGTGCGCCGGCGCGCTGCGTGCCTACCTCCAAAAGCGCGACGCCCTCCCCGAACGACCCCTCGTCGCGATGGTCCCCGTCTCCATTCGAACCGGGACGGAGAGCGATCCGTGGACGAACCGGGTGTCGGGCCTTTTTCCCGTGATGCCCACCACCTCCGAGAAGCCGCTCGACCGGCTCGCCCTCGTTCGAAGCGTGATGGACGAGGCGAAGCAACGCTTCGCCCTTCTCCCCGCCACAACTCTCGTCGACTACGCCGACTTCGCCCCGCCGGCACTGGCCATCCGTGCGGCGCGCCTCGCCAGCCGGCTGCGCGTCGCCGACCGTCTCAACCCGCCGGTCAACCTGGTCATCTCAAACGTTCCGGGCTCGCGGCGCAGCCTCTACCTCGACGAGGCGATCATGGTCAACTACTTCCCGGTGTCGACGATCGTCGACGGGGTCGGGCTCAACATCACTGTCCAGAGCTACTGCGACACGATGGACTTTGCACTGGTCGCCTGCCGGGAGCTCGTACCCGACCTCGAGGACCTGGCCGACCTGGTGGTGGCGGAGTTCGCCGAGCTTGCGGGCGCTGCGGGGCTTTGAGCCGCTCCGGCGGTGCCGGCACCGCCATCGCCACCACCGAGCGACCTCCACCGCCGCCGCCGAGCGACCGCCACCACCGCCGCCTGAAACCGTCAAAATTGGTCAGGATCTTGAAGTCGGAAAAGTTTTGTACCAAAAAGTGCGTTTCTTGAGCGAGGGCTGGTACAGGATTTTTTGGGAACGAAGATCGTGTACCAAAAAGTGCGAAAAAACGCTTCAAATGGTCAGGCTGTGTCAGACCCGCGAAGATCCTGGCCAAATTTGACGGCTGTCGAAGCGCACGATTTGGCCAAACAACTCAGAGTGGGACTAATCGACCACGAAGTACTTGGCCGCAACCGCCTGCCTAAGGCGGCCGTGAGACTGTCGTCGGGAGAACGGTCCGCGCGGGCGCTTCTGCGACAGAAGCGGGCCGATCAGCCAACGACTTGGTAGGCGTGGGTTACCAAGTTGAAGGTCAGGGTATCGCCGTTGGTGGATTTGAGGTTCGCTACGTCACCGTTGACGGCGAGTAACTCGAGTTCGGTAATCCCGGCGGGAGCTGGATACAGGCTAATTGTCGAGGTACCGGACACGTCCGCCGTAGTTGGATTCGCCACTTGGCGAG
>JAJZDJ010000307.1 GCA_021828685.1 Actinomycetes bacterium
ATTCTCCGACAGCGCCACTTGCTATGACACTTCACGTCGTCCTAGGCCACTGACGGTAGCCCTTTTCAGTAACGGCTTCCTGGTCGGTCAACCGGAATGGCCGGCCTGGACACCCGTCGAACTGTCTTCCCGCTGGCCGTGAAACGGATTGGACGCAGGCAAAAGAGTCGGCAGTGCGCAATGACGGCTCACACTCGCCGCCCGCAGATCGGACTAGATCACTTCGACCCGGCACAGGACTCCATGCGCCTGCGCCAGTCGGGCGTCCGTCGTGAGCAACGCCGTGGCGCCAAGCGCCTCCGCGAGTGCCACATAGGTGGCGTCATAGGCGCTCAAGTTATGGCGCAGCTCCCACATCCGGGGTAGGAACGAGTACACCGGATAGCGCGTCAGGATTAGCTGAGCGAAGCCATTCAACGCCAGAGTGGCTTGCGTGTCGGATACGAACCGTCGAAGTGTGAGCTTGCGGAGGACGTTCGTTACTTCACTGTCGATTAGATGTGGAGCGGCAAGTTCCTCGTCGCCGAGCCGATCAGGGTCAAGACCGCCGACGAGCAGCTCGACGACGACACTGGCGTCGAGCACCCTCAATCGTCGCGGCTTTCGTGGATCGCCTCCAATATCGCGCTGCGCTTTACACGTCCTTGTACCTTGGCCTGGGTTTCGCGGACAAGGCCGGCGTTGCTGCGTATCGTCGCGGGGCGCGCCGCAAGATGCTCAAGCTCACGCAACACGTACCGGCTCAGCGAGAGTCCTTCCGCTGTCGCCGCCCCGGCCAAGGCGTCGTGGACCTCGTCGGGCACGCCACGGATTTGGACCACCTTGGACATACTCAGCAACTGTAGCAAGAATGGGTGCAACTTGCACCCACCTCATTTGACGATGGCAGAATCTTCGAGGCCGTCGACGAAATCGGCGGCGGTCTCGGCGCTCACCCACTGGCGAAACTTTGGTCTGGCGAGCCCTTCGCGCAACTCCTCAAGCAAGACAGGGCTCATAATCAGCTCGAAGCGACCTTCGGCCCATGCGACAACCAGAAGGCGAGGCGGTCTCGTGGGCGAGATGACAGCGGAGACGAGGACGTTAGGATCGAATTCGGCCCTCGAGTTCTGCGATGCCGGACTCAGCGCCAATCCGCAGCGAGTCGGCAAGCCGCTGTTCGGGCCACTATTAGGCTGCCATGGCGCCCGCCGCGGCACCTACCGGATCGTTTATCGCATCGAAGAAGCGACGCGCACCGTGCACGATTCTCCCGCTGACCCGGCTACCAAATGCCGCCTTCGGAACCTCCGATCCCAGCCGTCCTGGCAGGACTGAAAAGCCAGACCCTGGCAGGCAGACACCTGCACAGAGTCTTCCGGCCCGGACCTCGGACGCCCTGGTGGTCCGATATTCCGCCTGCCCCATCGAACGATTGATACTTTATACAGGCTATGGCTGTATAAAGTATCAATCGAAATGCGCAGGGTGCTCCAAACGCTGCGTGACGGCAACAACAGGCATGCGCCAGGCCAGGTCGGGTAGGACCAGGTCGGCTACTGCCTCACACAAGCCGATACCGCCGCTCTCAGTGGCCGCAGCGAAGAAACCGTATCCAAACAACACACCGCTCCGCGTTAGCCGCAAGGACGGCGGCCCCGCTGGCTTCCGTCCCGGCGAACCCGGACATTCACGACCACGTCGATGTCGCCTATGGGTCGGACGCGCTCCGCTCTGAACTCTACTGCAAGAACTAACATCATCTGACCGCCGACAAGTACCCACGATTCGGTAGATGGTGGGTCCGTGCCGCTGTCGGCTCCCTGGCCCTCGCTGCCGCTCTGGTCGCTGCCGGTATAGTCGCCTCTATGGGAGGTCGGTAGCATGCATGACGAGAAGGCCCCTCAAATCGCGTCAGACCCGAAACCGGCGAAGAGTCGGCCTGAGCCGCCGCCTTTTGACCGAACGAGGACCTCATCGGCTATATCGAGAACCACCTACCGGAGCGGCTCCCGATTAAAGGCAAACCCCCAAGGTTTTAGCTGTTCTTTTACCGCAACCGCGGGGCTTGCGTCAACCACGTAGCTGGCGTAGTCACCCCCGGTTACGCGCCCCGGAGAGCACGAGCCCGACCGTACTCAGCCTGTCCTTGGGTGAGATGGGGCAGCGGCGCCGTTCACGCTGACGCTATTCCCTCCACTGACACGTGGAGCGGCGCACCGCCCATCGAGCCACGGACCGGCGCCCCGAAGTCGAAGATACCGCCGTCGGCGGCCACGAGGGCGAGCACCGCGCATGCCCAGGGTGCGGGGGGTCTGCTCTCCCACCACTTTTTCAACGGGGGATGTAACCTTGGGCTGTGTCGCGTCCTGCTATGCCCGCGCGTGCCACGAAGGCCAAGGTAGCGGAGCTTCGAGCCCGGAGAGTGGCCTGCTCGCCGCGCCGGCTGGAGGACTGGCGGCGGGTGTGGCTCGTCCCGAGGGGACACCGGCGCTCGCTCGGGCGGGCCCGGGGCATCGAGGCGCCCC
>JAJZDJ010000065.1 GCA_021828685.1 Actinomycetes bacterium
GGATCTCGACTAGAAGCTGCGCCGCCACTCTGGTACGGGAAACTCAAGCCAGACCTAAAATCTCGCCTGTCGTCATTCTGAGGTCACTGCGGCGCGGCCAGAGATTTTTGAGAGCGCGACGACCTTTCAATCTCGCCGCAGTTGCACTCGGTAGAGAGCCGTAAATGACGCCTCCCCGAAGAAGAGACCGAGGAGACCACAGCCGTGACAACCAAAGGAAGCGCCTACGTCAGGGCGGCTAACATGCGGGGCGCCGGTGCTGCGTTCGCAAATGGGATGCGCCATGCCGGAATCCTTGACGTCCTGCAGACAGCGCCGGGATTTCGGGGTCGCTGGAGGGGCGCCACCAGCACAAAGTACAGGGCGATCGATCTGTGGGACTTGCGCGAGGATTGCCCGGCCTTCGTTGAGGGCAACGTCACGCCACACCCGCCTCCCGGGATCGAGCTTCGGGCTCACCGAAGCAAGTGAGGAGCCGCCATGGTCAGCGAACTGGCCGCGACGGCGACCCTGGGGCTGTAGTCATCGAGAACCTTGACTTCGTCGCGGCGCGCGTCGAAGGGTGCGAGCAGGTCGCTAACCGCCCGTCGAGAGCCAAGAGGGGCAGAAACTTCCGCCGGCACATCTCGGGCCTGCCGACCGCCAAGCTGCGCGGGCGTCTGACCTAGATGGCCTACAACGCCGGGGTGGCGGTTATCGCCGTCGATACGTAGGGAGACCGAGCCAACGGTAGGCATGATGCAGAGACCGAAGGGTCGCCGACGGCGCCCCAAGGAAGGTGCTTGTAAGACCGTAGTGCCCCCCAGACGCAGAGAATCTCAGGCGACCCAAGACCGTTCGGAGTCGCCCGCCGGGCAGGACTCGCTCCTGCTCAGTGTTTAGGAACGGTCGTGGTGCATGCCGATCTTTTCCATGACGCGTTGCGACCGGAGGTTGGCCGCGGCGGTGAAGGAGACGACCTCGTCGAGTGCGAGCGCGCGGAACGCGTGGTCGAGGACGGCGCGGGCGGCCTCGGTGGCAAGCCCCCGACCCCACTGGGAGCGAGCGAGGCGCCATCCGATCTCGACTGACGACCGGCTCTCGGTGCCCGCCACGATGCCGTGGGGAGAGACGTACGGCGGCTCGACGCTCGTCGACATGTACCTGAGCGAGCTCGTTGCCCACGCCTGGGACTTGAGCGAAGCGACCGGCCAGACGCCCCATTGCGGCGAGGATCTGGCCTCCGCCGCACTCGCAGCCGCTCAGGCCATGCTCCGCCCTGAGTACCGCGACATGATGGCCACCGGAAGCCCCTTCGGCGCCGAACAGCCCGCAGGGGATGGTGCCGCCACCGTGATCGGCCGGTTAGACGACGAACCGCTCAATCCCGACGAACCTTGACGTCAAGTGGGCATACACGCGGATCGGTGCGCTACGCCATGAGCCGGCTGACCTGGCATCCCTCCCACGCCTTGGACATGGAGGATCGGTGAGTTCGACCGATCCTCCCGAGCTCTTTCCATCGCGTCCGACCTGCGGAGCCCGCCCGGTTCGTTGTGGAGGGGAGGTCGATCAGCTACTGTTCGGCCTCAACTAGCCCCGCTAGCTCAGAGTGCGGAGGCGGGGGCAACAGAGGGGAACGGGGGCAGGCGGTGTTGCGGATTACTTGGCGTTGTTTCCTCGGGCCAGTGGTCGTGGCGTCCGGTATGGCGCTGGTCGCCTGTGGCTCGACGACTCATCCTTCGGGGACGAGCGTTGTCGGGGGAGCGACGACTGCTCCGGGATCCAATTCGGTGGCGAGCTCGGGTGGGGGAGCCCTGAACCTGGCCCGGCTCTCCAGCCTGACCGACTACTCGTTTACCGCGACCGCGGGGAACGCGGGGTACACCTTCACCGTCACCGGCGAGGTACACGACCCCACCGATTGGCAGACCCATTCGGCCACTCCCGCCGTCACCAACTACGACGTAGGTGGCCGTGGTTACGCCATCGCCATCGGACAGGTCACCCCGGTGAGCTTCAAGACTCCCGAAGGGCTGACTCACCTCGACGGCGAAACGACCTATGCACAGGCGCTCGTCGGCTACACCCATGTGACCGGGATCCGGATCGCGACTGCCGGCCCTTGCCGCGTCGCGGGAGTGGAAGGAACCACGTACCAGGTCAAGACCCCGGGTGCCAGCGCATCGTTGCTGTTGGAGACGGCGACCGCCTGTGTCGCCAATGGGTCGGGCGCCCTGCTCTCCTACTCGTCCGGTGTGGGGGGATCGGCCGCCAGCGCAGTGCATATCGCAGGAGCCGGAACCTCGTTCACGGTGACTGCCATCGGGGGGATCGGCCCGATCGCAGCACCTGGGCCAACTCCGACCACGTCCGTCCCGACCATACCGCCCAACCTGGGCAGCGCTCCCGGCTTGCCGGCCGGCTTCCCCTCACAGGTCCCGGTGCCGCCGGGCCAGATCAGCTCCAGTACCGCCCTGGGCTCGGCGAAATGGTACGTCCAGCTGACCGAGAGCGGCTCCGCCGCGTTGGCGGACTACGTCAAAGTGCTCCAGGGCAAGGGCTTCAACGTGGTGAGCTCGACGAACTCGGCGGCGGCTGATGTGGCCACGCTCGCCGACGGGTCCTTCCAGGTGCAGGTGGAGCAGATTTCCATCCCCGGACAGGGCGTGTCGCTGGCGGTCACCGTTGCGAGCAACTCCTAGCCGGGCTCTCGCCCGTCAGTCGGGTGTCAGGCCGGGCACTTCGACGCCGGCCGGTTTGGCTGAGTGGGACGACGACGTTCGTAGCGGATAAGCCTGTTCCGTCGCGACCCGCGAACGGCAATCGGAGGGATCGTCGTCCTTGGCACGTTGCCTGCCATCCGGCGGTGGCAGTACCGCCGTGAGCACACCGGACGGACGATACTCCCTGCCGGCGCGCTTCAGGCGCAGCAACCACCCGGCAGTAAGAGCAGTTGAGAGGCACTGGACACTCGTGAGCGGCGGTTTCGTACTGCCGAAAAACAACTGACCGGACTGTCGGACTCGTCTCCGTCCGGGTGTCTTCGCGGGGATGGGTCGCAACGGACGCCGCCACCCAACGGCGACCCGACGTCGCCGGGCCCGCCGAACTGAAATAGGCGGGGTTCTCTGGCAGCCATGCTCGGCCCCTCGGCCTGTCGATCGACCCGACGTTGGGTGCGAGGTCGGCGGCTACCAGGCCGACACGATCACGCTCCCGGCGGGTGACCGGCTGGTGATATGGCCGACGGCTACCTCGAGCGAGGGCCCGCGCTGGTCGGCATCGACGAGTACCTCCACAAGGGAGGAGCCACCGTCACCGAGGAACTCGCCTGCCTCGTTGGCTCCGAGATACAGTAACAAACTAGCGAGGAAAACAGGAGCAAGCGATGAGTCACGGCGACGGGCCCACAGTTCCGAGTGGTCGGGGCGACGAGTTGGTCCGCACTCACGTCGACCGCTACCTCGCCTCCGACGGCGAGCAGCTCTCAGAGGCGGCGAACGATTTTGGGGCCTCCGAGCGCATCTTGACCCAGCTCGCGCTCGCCGCGCGACCGGGAGACGCCACAGTAGTTCTCAGCGTTTCGGACGCCAGTTCGAGCGTCTTTCGGGCGATCGCCGTCGCGAGGGAGATCGGTGTAACAACCATTGGAGTCGTCAGAAGCGCCGACTCTCCCGTTGGATACCTCTGCGACCGTGCAATCGACTTTGGCTGCAGTGAACCCGGCCTGGCGGAGAATGCCGCGCAGATTGTCGGGCGTGGAATCTACTGCCGGTTCATGGGGAGCTCGCACATCGGTACGGCGCCGCACGCGCTACCGAACGGCCGCACCGCCGACTCCTCTGCAAGTACTTCCAGCGACGAGATGTGACGTTGTCGATCGAGAGTCGCGGAGTCGCATTAGTGACCGGGGGCGGCCGCGGCATCGGGGCTGCGACGAGCCGTCGGCTCGCCGCCGACGGCTGGACCGTCTGTCTAACATACGCAAAGGACGAACGCTCGGCCGCCGCTGTAGTAAGTGATATCCAAGTTGGGGGAGGACGAGCACGAGCAGTGCAGGCCGACATCAGCGACGAGGCCGCAGTGATTTCCGCCTTCGCTCACGCGGATGACCTCGGCAGTCTCACGGCTCTGGTCGCCAACGCCGGCATCGTTGGTCCTGTAACGCGCGTCGATGCCATGGATGCGCGCCGCGTACGGAAGATCTTTGACGTCAACGTCATTGGCACGATCTTGTGTTGCCGCGAAGCGGTTATTCGGATGTCTCGGCTCCGCGGCGGAGATGGCGGGTCGATAGTCCTCATCTCGTCGGCGGCCAGTAGACTTGGCTCCCCTGGAGAGTACGTGGACTACGCGGCATCCAAAGGGGCTGTCGACACGCTTGGCGTCGGGCTTGCGAAGGAAGTCGCGGGAGAAGGTATCCGAGTAAATGTGGTCCGCCCTGGCATTATCGACACCGACATCCATGCGAGCGGCGGTCAGTCCGATCGAGTGCAACGGCTGGGCCCGACACTCCCCCTTGGCCGGGCAGGCACGGCGGACGAGGTTGCCTCGGCGGTGCGCTGGTTTCTGGCCGATGGCACCTATTGCACGGGCGCCCTTCTTGATGTCGCCGGCGCCAGGTAGCACCATGGCGGACCTCGCTAGCCCCTTCTGCGTTGCCGACTGCCTCACGCTATTGGTCTCGCAGGCCCGAAGCGGCAAGCCGTCTCATAAGCGAAGAAGTCTTCGGGCGTGCGGACTTAGGTAGCGCGGGCTGCGTCGCGCCAGAGCGGATTGGCTTTACATGAGCTCACCAGTCCTCAGCGAGGAGGGGCGGCGCCGCAGGCGAAGGCGGGCACGAGTGAACGGCGAGAGGCACAAAGCTCAGCAGTGATGACCGCCTGCCGGGGAAAGTTGCTCAGGGCATCCAGAAGAACGTCACGAGAACCCGAAGGTGCCGCTGTCGGGCGGGCTCGACGGGTCCGGCGTTCTCGTACGGTTAGGTTCCCGGTCAGGTTGAGGAATGTGGACGGCATGATCGAGAGTGTCATGAAGCTCCGTGCGACCCTGAAGCGGCCAGCCCAAGATCAGTTGTACGGATACAGTCACATGCGTTCGTCGACACGATGACGGACGGCTGCCTCCAGCGGGTTCGTCTGTCGGTCGCTGTGGGGACCTGCGGCGGCGACCCACAACCCGTCCGACGCTATTGACGGCAGGCGTCCGCGAGTCAGGGCTGCGTCTGGGGCAGACTCTGGGCCATGACTGCACCCGAGCCGCGGACGTTCGCCGACCAGTGGATCAAGGCCTGGAACGCGCGTGATGTGGAGGCCGTCTTGGCTCATTATGCGGACGACGTCGTCTTCACCTCACCTACCGCTCTTCGAGTCGTCCCCGAGAGCGGCGGCACCGTCGGCGGCAAGGAGGCCCTTCGAAGCTACTGGACGCTTGCCCTGGAAGCGAACCCGGACCTCAAGTTCGAGCTTCTCGAGGTCTACGCCGGTGTCGACACCATCGCGCTGCACTATCGAAACCAACGGGGCGGCTTGATCGTCGAGGTCCTGACCTTCCTGGACGGCCTCGTAGCAGTCGGACATGCCACCCACCTGCAGCATTGAGCCCAGCGACCGGCACCGACGCTCGCCGATCGGCTGGCGGCTCAATGGCCCGGTCGCCGTTCGGCTGCTCGGCGTTGGGCGATGGTTTTCCATCGGGCGGCTGCTAGCACCCAGCTGCACTGATCAACGGTGCTCGGAGTTCTCGGCACCTCGGGGGCGCTGATCGTGCTGCTGATCGGAAATCTGCCGCCCGTCGCCGGTGATGCTGGTCGCTTCCGCCGGGCTGACATCGCAGATGCCGGGATCGTGGCGAGGGTGATCCCTTAATGGTCAGTGCGGGGATGCCGGCTGGTCATGGCGCAAGCTTGGCAGGTCGGCCGACGCGAGACGGAGCGCACGGTCGAGCAGCAGGCTTGCTTGCTTGAGTTGCGTCGTTCCGAGCTCGTTGCCTAGGCGGTCGGCCCACGTCCGCTGGGCGTGCTGAATCGTTCGAAGGCTGGCGAGACCGTCGGGCGTTAGGCGGAGCAGGCTCGCTCGTTGGTGGCGCGGGTTGGTGTCGTAGCTGGCAGCGCCGCAGTCGACGAGTAGGTCGGCGAGGCGTTGCACTGCCTGGCGGGCGTGGCCGATCGCCCGAGCGATGTCGGCCACGGTGGCTGGTTGGTCTTGGATCTGCTCGAGCACCAGCCACCGGGCCAGGGTCTGGCCGCCGACCTTCGCGATCTCTTCGCCGGCGGCGGTCAGCTCGTGGTTGAGCGGGAACACCCGCATCAACAAGTCGGTGAAGGCCGCTCCAGCTGGCGACCATCCGGGCGCCTCACTCTTGACAACATGTTGCGCTTGCGGTAACATATTGTCATTCTACCAGAAGGAGAGAGATCATGACGTTTCTTGTCACCGGAGCGACCGGCCCTATCGGGCGCAGCTTGGTCGCCCAGCTGCTCTACGCCGGCGCTGCGGTTCGGGTGACCACCCGGGATCCCGCAAAGGCACAATTCCCGAGTGCTGTCGAGGTGGTGGCGGGGGACTTCGCGAGCGGGGACCTGCCTCCGAATGCCCTGTCGGGCGTTGCGAAGGCTTTCGTCTTCCCCGCCTTGGGTGGGATCGACGGGTTCTTGGCCACGGCCGTCGAGGCGCAGGTCCCCCAGCTGGTCCTGCTCTCCTCGCTGTCGGCTGCCGGCGAGCACGATCGCGACCACGGATCGATGAGCAACGTGCACCACCTGGCCGTCGAGCAGGCGGTCGTCAAGACGGACATCCCCACCACCGTGCTTCGTCCGGGCGACATGGCCAACAACCTGTTGTACTGGGCGTGGAGCGTCAAAACGTCCGGGACGGTCTATGGCCCGTACCCGACGTCCGCCCAGGCCCCGATCCACGAGGCGGACATCGCCGCGGTCGCCGCGGCCGCCCTGCTCGAGGATGGGCATGCGGGAAAGACCTACGCGATGACGGGCCCGCAAGCACTCAAACGGACCGAGCAGTTGGCCACGATCGCGACAGCCATCGGCGCCGAGCTGCAGTTCGTGGAGATCTCACCAGAAGCATTCGCCGAGCAGATGGCCCAGTTCATGGCGCCCGGCGCGATCAAGATGCTTCTCGACTACTGGTCAGACACCGTCGACGAGCCCGACGTGCCACGACCCACCGTCGAGCAGGTCACCGGCCGGCCCGCCCGCACCCTCGCCGAGTGGGCTACCGATCACCGAACGGACTTCCTGGTCTGAGGCCCAAACCCTCGCCGCAGGTTCGCCCGGCGGAGCGACCCCGCAACCCGACTCGAAGGAGAAGCACCATCATGGACCCCGACAGGATCGAACCGTTCACGATCGAGATCCCCGACAGCGATCTCGTCGATCTTGGCGATCGCCTGGCGCGCACGAGGTTCCCGGCCCCGCTACCTGGTGACTCCTGGGACACCGGGGTACCGGTCGCGTACCTGCGTGCACTGGTCGAGTACTGGCAACACGGCTACGACTGGCGGTTGGCCGAGCGGGCGATCAACGCCTGGCCCCAGTACCTCACCAACATCGACGGCACCCGCATCCACTTCCTCCACGTGCCGTCGCCGAACGCGAGCGCACTGCCGCTTGTGATCACCCATGGCTGGCCGGGATCGGTGGCCGAGTTCCTCGACATCATCGGCCCGCTCGCCGACCCGGCAAGCCACGGCGGGGACCCCGCCGACGCCTTCCACGTCGTGATCCCTAGCCTGCCAGGATTCGGCTTCTCCGGACCGGTCCCCGACTCGGGCTGGAACGCGGAGCGGATCGCTCGCACCTGGGCCGAGCTCATGCGCCGCCTCGGCTACGACCACTACGGGGCACAAGGAGGCGACATCGGAGCCGGCGTCTCAGTGGCGCTCGGCGGAGCAGCACCTGGTCACGTCGTCGGCATCCACGTGAACGGCAGCATCGGCATGCCCGATCCCGATGCGAGCGAAGCAGAGCAGGCCACCATGACCGACCTCGAACGCCGCCGCGTCGCATCGGTCCAAGAGTTCATGCGCGAGCAATTCGGCTACGTCGCCATCCAATCAACCAGACCCCAAACCTTGGCGGCAGCGCTCGTCGACTCTCCGGTCGGACAGCTGGCTTGGATCGTCGACAAGTTCCGGGAATGGACTTACCCGCGCGAAGCCCTGCCCGACGCCGTCATCGATCGGGACCGGCTCCTCACCAACGTCATGATCTACTGGCTGACCGGCACCGGTGGCTCCTCGGCCTACGTCGGCTATGCCCAGCCGCCACCCGAAACGCACCACGAGTCATCGACGGTCCCCACCGGCGTGATCATGTTCGACCACGACGTCGGTATCCGCCGCTACGCCGGAGCCGCCAACATCACCACCTGGACCGACATCGACCGCGGCGGTCATTTCGCCGCTCTCGAGGAGCCGAACCTGCTCGTCGAACACGTACGTGGGTTCTTCCGCGACCTGCGCAGTCGCTGAGATGGGCGCAGCACAAAAGCGGCCGGAGCGGCCGGGCGGCCGATCCACCAACGGCCTTCGACGGGGGAGCAACACAGAACCGGACCATCCTCGAGATGCTCTGTCGGCGGCGCGGCTCGGATCGCAGCTTTTGGGGTCGCAGCGGGCGGCCGGGGTTGAGGAGGTGGTGGAGAGGCTTTTGGCCATCCAGGCTCAAGACGCCCGGGCGTTCCGGCTGGCCGTCCGGGTCCGCAGCACCGGCTTGAGCGCGGCGGCCGTCGACGCCGCGCTCAGCAGCTCCCGCACGCTGGTGGTCTCGGGGTTGTGTCGGGGCACTCTCCATCTGGTCCGGGCAGCCGACTACTGGTGGTTGCACCGACTCACCGCGCCACGCCAGCTGACAGCGAACGCGTCACTACTTGCCCAGCTCGGAGTCCGAGACGCCCGCGTGGAAGAGGCGGTGGCAGTCGTGATGGCAGAGGTGTCCGCCGGTCCGAAGAGCCGCAGCGAGCTCGGCGCTGTGCTCGCCGAGGAAGGGCTGCCTACCGGCGGGCAAGGCCTCGTTCATCTCCTCGCCGCCGCGTCGCTTCGCGCCCACCTCGTTCGCGGTCCGCTCCGAGAAGGTGAGCATTGCTTCGTCGATGCCGAACGCTGGCTGCCAAGACCGCCCGACGGCCAAGGCCGCGACGAAACCCTCGCCACGCTGGCTCGCCGCTACCTGGCCGGGCACGGGCCGGCCTCGCCCTTGGACTTGGCCCGGTTCTGCGGCATCGCCGTCGGTGACGCCCGCCTCGCGTTCGCTCGAATCGCAGGGCAAACCCGTGGGTTCGGAGACGGAATGGAGGTCCTCGAAGACCAACACCTCGGACAGGGCGTCCCGTCCCCACGGCTGCTCGGCATGTTCGATCCAATACTGCACGGATGGGCCGACCGTTCGTTCGTGCTCAGCGACTACCCCGGGGTGGTCACCACCAACGGCATCTTCCGAGCGACTGCCCTGGTGGCGGGTCGAGTCGCTGGCACCTGGAGCCTTCCCTCCGGAGTGCCGACGATCTCCACGACCGAGCCGCTCGCCGCTGAGGTGAAGGTCATGCTCGAAGAGGAAGCCGCCGACGTACTCAGATTTCTCGGCTTGGCACCGGCGCCCCTGCGATACCTCCAACCCGGCGGACGCGAACAGCGATGAGCGCCCCTTCGTCGCCTCTCTCCGTTTTCAACACCGCCTCCGGCCGGGCTGCCCGCCAAGGGACGCCTTGCGGGGTGCCGATCCCCCAAATGGGGGGTCTCAGCCCGCCCGGGTCGTCGGGGTACCACCCTCCGCCTACCGGCGCACCTTTCGCTGCCAATTCGACGTGGCCGCCGCTCCTGCCTGGTCATCGTCGGCTCCGGATGGTTCCGCTCTGGAGTTCCCGCTCGACCATCGCGTGTGGAATGGTGAGGAGGACCTCGAGTTGTTGGGGACTCACCGGCGGTAGCCGTGTCGCCTTTCGCTAGTCGGAATGAGAAACCAGACTGCGGGGGTGACGACGATACCGATACTGACGGGCCGCCTTGTGGTGCCCAAGCCTGCCGCCGAGGAGCACGCCGCCGCGCTACTGGCGTCGACACCAGCGACGGAGTGGGCTTGGAAGCCGGTGCCCAAGCCGGCGACCGTCGAGGACATGTCTGCCCTTCTTAGCGATGTCATGATCAGCCCGGACGGCGGGCGGTATCCGCTGGTGGTCGTCCGTCGCAGCGACGACTTGGTGATTGGCTCCACGACCCTGCACACGCTGGACTTCACTCAACGCAGCGTCGAGATCGGTTGGACCTGGCTCGACCAGCGCTGCTGGGGGCAGGGCTACAACGAGGACATGAAGCATGTGTTGCTGGGGTACTGTTTCGGGCCGCTCAGACTGAGTCGGGTGCAATGGACCGTAGACGGCGCCAACCTTCGCTCACAGCGAGCCTTGGAGCGGCTCGGTTTCGTGAAGGAGGGCACCCTGCGCAGCCATCGCGTCCGCGTCGACAAGTCTCGCGCCGACACCGTCGTCTACTCCCTGCTGGCCGACGAGTGGCCCGAAGCGGCTGTCCGACTGAAAGAGTTGATCGACGAGCGGACGCCCGCTGCCCCGTAACGGCAGCCGTTCCGGGCCCGGTCACCGGATGCCGGCGCGCCACAGGCATACGGTCCTTGCACATCGACAACCCAGGCGAATCCACGAGCGAGCGACGAGCGGAGCGGGTAGCATCCGCACCATGACCGATAAGGCGCGGGGCAGTTTCGATGTCACGATGCGCCCGGGGCCCGCAGAGCTCGATGGGGCGGTCACCCGTTTCGAGCTTTCCAAGACCTTCCACGGCGACCTGGAGGGCACCGGTACTGGCGTCATGTTGTCGGGCGGGGATCTCCAGGCCGGTGAAGCTGGCTACGTGGCGATCGAGACCGTGCAGGGCCACCTCGGTGAGCGACAGGGCCGCTTCGCGTTGCAGCAGTTCGGGTCGATGCATGCCGGTTCGCAGGCGCTGCACTACGAGGTCGTGCCGGGATCGGGAAGCAGTCAGCTCGCCGGCATCGTCGGCTCCCTGCACCTCGACATCGACGAGGATGGCACGCACAACTACGAACTGGACTACGAGTTGTAGCTCGAGGGAGTCATCGGGCCAGGAATCGACTGGCACTGCACGCTTCGCCCGAAGCCGGCGGATCGGCAAGAATCGGGTCTGTGGTCAAGGTTCGCCTGCACGAGGTCACGATCGATTGCGCAGACGTGCCACGAGTCGCTGGGTTCTGGGCCGGTCTGCTCGGCGGCGAGTTGTACGAGCCGATGCCAGGCTGGCTCCGGCTCGGCTCGTCATCCGACGCAGGGCCGGTGCTGAACTTCCAGCCGGTGCCCGAGCCGAAGCAGGGCAAGGCGCGAGTGCACCTCGACCTGCTGACCGACGACCTTCAGGCGACGGTCAACCGTGTTGTCGCGCTCGGCGGCCGGACGACCGGTGAGCGCCACGACTACGACGAGGGAACCGTCGTCGTCCTGACCGACCCGGAGGGCACGGAGTTCTGCGTGGTGGCCTACCGCAACTGACTCGTGCTCACAGCGATGCGGGGGGCACCCCTCGTCTCGCCACAGTCTCTGGGGCCCACCCGGATTCCGTTACCGGGACACTGTGTTGGCTGGCTGACCCGTGCCCTGGGTCCGCCGGCCGTTGCGCCAATTGCGCCAGTCCGCCAGTTCGAACGGGTTGCCGAGCGGCGGGGTCTTGGGGGCTACCGCAGGCTGACCGCCGTCGGTGCCCGCAGCTTCTCGGGGGCGGACGCGATCGAGATGCGTCGGACCCGGCCGGAGGGGACGTCGAGGCAGGCGGCGGTGTCGCCGTAGGTCGGGGTCCCGCACCCTCTACCACCCTCTTCAGCCAACAGGCGGCGCGCTGTGTCGGCGGCGGAACTCGGTCGGAGAGAGACGTAGGCTGCGTGGAACATTGGCTGGCGTGAAGCTCGATCCTGCAGCCGACAGCGCGGGCTGCTTTCGCGATCGACAGGTCCGTAGATGCGAGCAGGCGGGCCATCCACTCGGCCCTCGTCTGGCGTGGGTAGGCCATCGGACTCGTCCCAACAGTGGCATCGAAGGCGCGAACGAGTTGGTTGAGAGCGCAACAAGTGTTACTTCTTCACGAGAGCAGCAATCGTCCACCGGTCGGGTCAGACCGTTGCGCGGCATGCCAACCGCGGCGACGACATGACCGAGGACGACGCCCCGCACTATGAGGGGGCGTGCCGAACTGAAGGGCGTGTTCTGCGGAGCGGCCCCCCGCGCGTCATCAGCGCGATGCGGGATTGCGGACGATGAGCAGCAGCCCGGCGCCGGTCGGGGCGAGCGCTTCGGTCACCTCGGGCTCGGCAGTGACGAGCGTGCGGAACTCGGCGACCTGCTCGGCGTGGGAGAGCACGCTGTCGACGGCCAGCAGCCCGCCGGGCCTCAGCGTGCGGAGTAGGTCGAGCCAGTAGCCGGGGTAGGCGGGGCGTTCGGCGTCGAGGAAGATCAGGTCCCATTCCGCGTCTGGGGACTGTTTCAGCGCGTCGGCGGCGTCCTAGACGCGCAGATCGACAACGGCGGATAGTCCGGCGCAATCGAGGTTGCGGGCGGCTTGAGCGCTGCGGTCGGCCTCGATCTCCACGCTGGTCAGATGGCCGCCGGTGGCGTCCACCGCGTCGGCCAGCCACAGCGTGGAGAACCCATTGGAGGTGCCCAGCTCCAACACGTTGTGTGCGGCGGTGGCGCGGACGAGGACGGCCAGCAGCTCGGCGGTGTCCGGTTCCAGGTTGCGGAGCCGGTCGAGGCGGTCAGGCTTATCGGCGTCGTAGCTGACGCCGTGGTGGTGCAACTCGTCGAGCAGCGCGGTCAGTTGCTGGTCCATACGAAAACACTCCTACGGATTCGTCACTGTCTAAGATGATGACGTGATCGTATCTGAGGGAACGACCCCAAAGCGCCGCTTCTCGTTTCGCAGCGACCGGCTCTGTCTCGATTTCGCCGCCACGCTGATGTTTCGAGGCACCGAGCAGCCTCAAGAGCTGCTCGACTCGCCGGCTACGCTCAGCGCGTGGGCGCTCGGCGGTGCCATCGTCTCCCGCTCGATTGCCTGCAACGGCAATGACCTAGCTCACGCTGTTGAGTTGCGCGAGGCGATTTATCGCCTCGCCATTACCCGGATCACTGGCCGCGCGTCTGCGTCCGCTGATCTGCGGGCGGTGGTCAACCGGCACGGCCGACGATCGCCCGTTGCCGTCGTCCTCGACTCGGAGGGAGCACTTACCCGATCGGGGTCGATGGCGGCCGTGCTGGCGAGCATCGCGCGCGACGCTATCGAGCTGCTCGGCGGCCCCGACGCGCAGCGTCTACGCCAATGCGGACGCGACGGGTGCACCCGCATGTTCGTCGACCGCTCCCGCGGGTGCAACCGTAGGTGGTGCGGGATGCGTGAGTGCGGCAACCGCGTCAATGCCGCCACCTACCGCCGACGCAAGCACCACGACCCGAACCACGCGTCCACGAGATTCTTGGGCACCAAGCGCGAGAATGAGGGGGATGACCGATAAGCCACGCCGTATCTCCGTTGTGCTGTTCGACGGGTTCGAGCTACTGGACGTGTTCGGACCGGTCGAGCTGTTCAGCCTCGCTCCCAGTCGGCTCGCGATCGAGTTCATCGGCCCCCAAGCAGGCCCGGTCGCCAGCAGTCAGGGCGTTCAGGTGAGCGCGACCACCGGCTACGGCACCGCCGAGGCCCCGGACATCATGCTCATCCCCGGAGGCCAGGGCACACGACGGCTCGTCAACGACGAAACGTTCCTCTCCTGGCTGCGAGCCTGGGTGGCACGAGCGTCGCTGGTGACCTCGGTCTGCACCGGGTCCGCAGTCCTCGCCGCCGCAGGATTGCTCGACGGCTACCGAGCGACCTCGAACAAGGCCGCCTTCAACTGGGTCCGCCAGCAGAGCGACAAGGTCGAATGGATCGCCCGAGCCCGATGGGTCGAGGACCGCGACCGCTGGACATCATCAGGGATCGCTGCCGGCATCGACATGGCCGCAGCACTCCTGGCGAACCTTTTCGGCAACGACGTCGCACACGAGGTCACCACCCGCGCCGAGATCGAGATCCACCGCGACCCTACGTGGGACCCGTTCGCCACGATCCACGGATTCGCCGAGTAAGCAGCACCTGCCTTTCGACACACGGATGATGTGACGCCCCAACCGTCCGCCACCCCTCACAGGTAGGCTCAATCCTGCAAGCAGACGATCGGGCACGGGCAAGTTTGGTTGCCGATAGCACCATGGAGGGCCGCTGCTACCGTTGCCAGCGTCACGGTTGCTCGATGGGAGCGAGGTTGCGGTCCTGCGGGGACTTCGGCGCCGGCGGCGTCTCCATCTCCAGCGCAGCCGTCGGCGCGCCCGGGGCGGTACCCTGGCCGTCTCTGGAGGACCGACATGCCGTGACGCCGGAGCGGATCCGCCGGGTCGCCGAGCGGCGGGGTCTCCGAGGCTACCGCAGGCGGACTTCCGTCGGCGCCCGCAGCTTGTCGGGGGCGGACACGATCCAGATGCGCCGGACCCGGTCGCCGGTGACGTCGAGGCAGATGGCGGTGTCGCCGTAGGTCGGGCCCTGCAGCCACAGGCCGGGCGAACCGTTGAAGCGAGCGGGCTGGTAGTTGGTGGCCGGTGAGGATCGGCGGACCAGGTTGGCGATGAAGCGGCTGACCCGCTCCGGCCCGACGATGGGGTGCCGGGCGGCGCGCCGGTTGCGTCCACCGTCGCTGACGAGGACCACGTCGTCGGCGAGCAATGCCATAGTGGCAGCCATGTCACCGTTGAGCACGGCGGCG
>JAJZDJ010000002.1:0-64915 GCA_021828685.1 Actinomycetes bacterium
CAGCGTGACGAGGTGATGCGCTGGGCGGATGCACGGGGCGACTCCTTCGGTTTGTCCCGTCAAGCTGCGACGTCAGAAGCCGAGTACATCGTGTTCTGCGGAGTCCACTTCATGGCCGAATCCGCCGACATACTGACCGGGCCCAGCCAGAAAGTGATCCTCCCGGACCTCAACGCCGGGTGTTCAATGGCCGACATGGCAGACGCCGCCTCAGTGGACGACGCGTGGCACGAACTGGGCGCCGTCACCGACGTCAACAACATCGTCCCTATCACCTATATGAACTCTGCCGCCGCGCTCAAGGCCTTCGTCGGGCGTAAGGGCGGCGCCGTCTGCACATCCTCCAACGCAAGGGCCGTCCTGACGTGGGCTCTCCGCCAGAAGGGTCCCGACTCGAAGGTGCTCTTCTTCCCCGACCAGCATCTCGGGCGCAACACCGCATACGACCTCGGCTTCGGAGAGGACGACATGGCAGTGTGGGATCCGCGCCGCGACCTGGGCGGCCTCGACGAGGCGACGGTAAAAGGTTCCCGGTTCCTTTTGTGGAAGGGCCACTGCTCGGTTCATCAACGCTTTCGGCCAGCACACGTCGAGGCCTTCAGATCCGCGTACCCGCAGGGGAAGGTGATCGTGCACCCCGAGTGCGCCCACGACGTCGTCGAGCTCGCCGACGAGGTCGGAAGCACCGACTTTATAATCGCTGCTGTCGAGCGGGCGCAGCCCGGAACCGTGGTCGCCGTGGCTACGGAGATCCACCTGGTCCAGCGCCTCGCCGTCGAGCACCCGCACCTGAAGATCGTTTCCCTGGACCCGCTGGTCTGCCCTTGCTCGACGATGTTCCGCATCGACGCAGCGCACCTCGCCTGGGTTCTAGAGGAGCTCGTGGCAGGTCGGGTCGTCAACCAGATCACGGTTGACCCGGTTACCGCAGGAGACGCACGCGTAGCGCTTCAGCGGATGCTGGACATCGCCTAGGACATCGCCTAGGGCATCGCCCGCGACGTCCGCTCGGGCGTCACGGGGCGTCGCCTAGGTAGTCGCCTAGGCGAGGAGCGGCGCCAGGAAACGTCCCGTGTAGCTCGCTTCGCTCTTCGCGACGACTTCGGGGGATCCTTCTACCACCACTTCGCCGCCGCCGTCGCCGCCTTCGGGGCCGAGGTCCACGATCCAATCGGATGTCTTGATGACGTCGAGATTGTGCTCGATGACGAGCACGGTGTTTCCCTGGTCGACGAGCCTCGAAAGAACGCTCAGCAGCTTGCGGATGTCTTCGAAGTGAAGGCCGGTGGTCGGCTCGTCGAGGACGTAGATCGTGTGTCCGGTGGAGCGTTTCGCTAGTTCGCTCGACAGCTTGATCCGCTGAGCCTCCCCGCCCGAGAGGGTGGGGGCAGGCTGCCCGAGACGTACGTAGCCTAGCCCGACGTCGACGAGGGTCTGCATGTGGCGTGCGATCGGAGGCTGGTTGGCGAAGAAAGCGAGAGCCTCCTCGCAAGGCATGTCGAGCACCTCGGAGATATTTTTCCCCTTGAAGATGACATCCAGCGTGTCACGATTGTATCGAGCGCCCTTGCAGACCTCGCATGGGACGTAGACGTCCGGGAGAAAGTGCATCTCGATCTTGATCGTCCCGTCGCCGGCACACGCCTCGCACCTACCGCCTTTGACGTTGAAGGAGAAGCGGCCCGGCTGGTAACCCCGGACCTTAGCCTCGGTAGTCGTCGAGAAGAGACGGCGGATGTGGTCGAATACCCCGGTGTAGGTGGCCGGGTTCGATCGGGGCGTGCGTCCTATCGGGGATTGGTCGATGGAGATCACCTTGTCGAGTGCCTCCAGTCCCTCCACCCGCGTGTGGCGGCCCGGGACCTCCTTGGACTTGTAGATCTTCGCCATCAGCGCCCGCAGGAGGATGTCGTTGACGAGTGTCGACTTGCCGGACCCCGACACTCCCGTCACGGTGACGAGGCATCCGAGCGGGAACTCGACGTCGACGTCTTTCAAGTTGTGCTCCCGGGCGCCTACAACTTTGATCATGCCCCGCGGTTCGCGCCGTAGCGCCGGGACCGGGATGCTGCGGGCTCCGCTCAGATACTGCCCGGTGATCGATTCGCCACTCGCGAGAAGGTCGTTTACGGTGCCTGACACGACGACAGACCCGCCGTGCTCCCCGGCTCCCGGGCCGATATCGACGACGTGGTCCGACACTCGGATCGTGTCCTCGTCGTGTTCCACCACGATGACGGTGTTGCCGAGGTCACGAAGGCGGATCAGAGTCTCGATGAGCTTGTGGTTGTCGCGCTGGTGAAGCCCGATGGAAGGCTCGTCCAACACGTACAGGACCCCGACAAGCCCGCTGCCGATCTGCGAAGCAAGCCGTATGCGCTGCGCCTCACCCCCTGCGAGCGTGCCGGCGGAACGATTGAGGCTCAGGTAGTCGAGGCCGACGTCGAGAAGGAACCGCATCCTGGCGCGTATCTCTTTGAGCACCCGGTCCGCTATGCGATGGTCACGGTCCGAGAGTTCCAGGACCTCCATCAACGCCGTAGCGTCACGTAGCGACAGGTCGCAAAGCTCGAACAAATTGTGCCCGGCGACGGTGACCGAGAGGCTTTCCGGCTTGAGCCGGGCGCCCCCGCACGCCGCGCAGGGAACCTCGCGCATGTAGCCTTCGATCGTCTCGCGCGAGTAATCCGACTCCGCCTCGGTGTGGCGCCGGGACAGCCACGGGACGACCCCCTCGAAGTGCGTGTCGTAGGAGCGGACCCGTCCGAAACGGTTACGGTACTGGACGTGCACCTTCCGGCTTCCCGTCCCGAACAGCACGGTCTTCTGGTCCGCCTTCTTCAGCTTGCGCCACGGGGTGGAGGTCGAGAAGCCGCCCTCCTTCGCGACCGCCTCCAGTAGCCCTGCGAAGAACTCTCCCCTATGTCCTGACCAAGGCGCGATCGCGCCAGCGGCGAGGGAAAGGTCCGGATCGCGGACCACCAGCTCCGGGTCTACCTCGAAGCGGGTCCCGAGGCCGTCGCAGGTCGGGCACGCCCCGTAGGGGGAGTTGAAGCTGAAGTTGCGGGGTGCGAGCTCGTCGAAGGAGTTGCCGCACGTCGGGCACGCGAGGTGCTGGCTGAAAGTGAGGGTCTCCTCGACGCCGTCAGCTTCGCTCGGCACGAGCGCCACCTCTGCTACCCCGTCGGCCAGTCGCAAAGCGGTCTCGAGTGAGTCGGTGAGCCGGCGCTCGATTCCTTCCCTCTTGACCAGCCGGTCGACGACCACTTCGATCGTGTGGTTCTCGTAGCGGCCAAGTTTGGGAGGGTCGGCCAGCTCGCAGATCTCGCCGTCGATGCGGGCCCTCGCGTACCCTTGGCCCGCCAACTCCTCCAGGAGACCCTGGTACTCGCCCTTGCGGCCACGGACCACAGGTGCGAGAACCTGGAAGCGGGCGCCGTCGGGCAACTCCAAGATCCGGTCGACGATCTGCTGGGGGGTCTGGCGGGTCACGACGGACCCGTCCGTCGGGCAATGAGGGACGCCGATACGGGCGTAGAGGAGCCGCAGGTAGTCGTAGACCTCGGTTATCGTCCCGACGGTCGAACGAGGGTTACGCGAAGCGGACTTCTGGTCGATCGAGATCGCGGGGGAAAGACCTTCGATGAAGTCCACGTCCGGCTTGTCCATCTGGCCTAGGAACTGCCTGGCGTAGCTCGACAGCGACTCGACGTAGCGACGCTGACCCTCAGCGTAAATGGTGTCGAACGCAAGGGAGCTCTTACCCGACCCGGACAGCCCGGTAAAGACGATCAGGCGGTCCCGGGGAAGGTCGACCGAGACGTTCTTCAAGTTGTGCTCGCGGGCACCGCGAACGATAAGTCGGCTGTGGAGTCCCCCGTGATCGTTCGCGGGAACGCCCGCAGCCCCCGAACCGGGTGCGACAACCGCAGCAGTCACTGCAGCCGCTGCGGCCGCAGGCTTCGATTTCGCTTTCGCTTTCACCGGCATCCCCGCCAGGCTACCAGCGAACACACGTTCTGTCTGCTGCAATCGGGTCGCGACCACGCTGGGCTACCATCCGCTGAATGCCAGTACTTCACGACCCCGACCGGCGCACCTTCGCCTCGGACAACAACGCCGGCGTACACCCTGAAGTCCTTTCGGCCATCGAGCAGGCCAACCTCGGGCACGTATCCGCGTACGGCGCCGACCCGTACAGCACCCGGCTAGGCGAGGTGATCCGCGCGCAGTTCGGGGAGGCGGCCGAAGTCTTTCCGGTCTTCAACGGCACCGGCGCCAACGTCGTCGCCTTGGAGGCATTGACGAACCGGTGGGCGGCGGTGATCTGCGCCCAGAACGCTCACATAGCCGCCGACGAGGGCGGTGCCCCCGAGCGGGTCGGGGCGCTCAAGCTCCTCGGCGTTCCCACGCCGGACGGCAAACTGACGCCGGAACTGGTGGACCGGGAAGCGTGGGGTTTCGGCGTCGAGCACAGGGCGCAACCTCAGGTGGTGTCGGTCACCCAGCCGACGGAGGTCGGCACCGTATATCTGCCTGACGAACTCGCTGCGCTGGCTGATCACACCCACAGCCTAGGGATGCGCCTGCATGTGGACGGAGCCCGAATCTCGAACGCCGCCGCCAGTCTCGGGGTGGCGCTGCGGGCGATCACGACAGACGTCGGCATCGACTCCTTGTCGCTAGGGGCCACCAAGAACGGTGCCCTGTTGGCTGAGGCTGTCGTGACCCTGAACGACGGCGCGTCGAGTGGGACTGCGTTTCTCCGCAAGTCCGGCATGCAGCTTGCGTCGAAGATGCGCTTCGTCGCGTGCCAGCTCCTAACGATGTACGGAACGGACCTCTGGCTGCGAAACGCCGCACACGCCAACGCCATGGCCGCGCGACTCGCCGATGCGCTCGAAGCTCTGCCGGGGGTAGCTCTCAGCCACCCTGCGCAGGCGAACAGCGTGTTCGCAGTGCTACCTGACGGTGCAGCCGACCGACTTCGTGGACGCTTCGGCTTCTACGACTGGGATCGGGAGATCGGCGACACCAGATTTGTCTGCTCGTGGGACACGACTTCGCAGGATGTCGACGACCTGGCGCAAGCGTTGAAGGATTTGAACGAGACCTGTGCTCCTCAGCAGGAGATTTGCTGACCGTCAATCAGATCGGAGTTCCACAGGGCGAGAGTCTGCTCGGGGATAGCAGCGAAACCCTTGAGGCGCCCGATCGGCGGCCACACTTCGACGGAGCTCGCGTGGTACCCGGTCGCGACCGACATGGAGGAGCAGTCAAGCGCCGACCCGACTGTCTGAAAGTAGACGCCTGGGCGTTCACCAGCCGGAGCGCCTTCCAAACTCGCTATCTCGGCGTAGGTGCCGCCGAGCCCGCCATTCGGGGCGGTGGGGCTCAAGGCGTTGTTGCCGAGCTGGCACACCGGTCCACCGTTCGCTGCTGACGTGGCGCACTGCTCCATGATCGAGGTGGTGAAAGCCTGGTCGAACCCAGGTGCGGTCGGAAGCGGGTTGAAGGCGAATGTCACCGGAGTGAGCTTCCATCCTGAGTAGTCGGCGAGCGCTCCCTGCAGGCAGCTTTCCTGTGCTTGAACACTCCACCCTGCAGCCTCCATTGCCTGACGGCTCTCCATCCCAGCAACGGGGACGATAAATGGCTCGCCCGTCGACGATGAGCACGACGAGACCGAGACCGCCCGAATCAAAGGGTCGGTGTCGTACCTGGCTGCCATCGCGTGCTGGAACGTCGACCACGCTTGACGGAATGCGCCTGTCCAGAAGCGACCTACGCTCACGTTTCGTGAAGCATGAAGCCCTATCGTAACCGCCACCTCCGGACCAGACGCCGAGATGACCCACGCCGGGGCGCCCTGTCCGGCGAAGATCCGCAACTTGACGCCGAGGGGGGTCGAGGGATGCTGGGCATTCCAGGCGGACACGTTTGCCAGCGACTCGTCGAGCGGGGCCCAGTCATAGACGCCGTTCGAGGGCTCGAGCTGTGACCATGACTCGTTGACGACTATGCCCGAGAACGCCCCGGCGTACGAGTCGAGAACGCTCGGGTCCGTCGCCGGGAACGGCTGGTCGGCGATGTAAGGACCCTGGTAGCCCATATCTATGAGGCCGACAAGGGGCGTTTTGCGCCCTGAAGTTGAACCGGCGGGGGCGCTCGTCGAGGGAGCTCCCGCTGTCGTCTCGCTCGACGAAGGAGCCGTAGTGCTGCCAGCGGTGGTGCTGCTCGACGGAGCGCTGCTCGACGACGCGCTGCTCGTCGGGTCCGGGCTCGCCGTACGACTCGACGACCCGCAAGCCGAAGCCAGTAGGCCGATGCAGATTGCGCTCGTCGCAACACGGAGTTTGGCGCGTCTAGCCTTCATGATCCGAAAGCTACAGGCTATAGATCAGGGTTCCTGAAGCGATCTGTGAGGAAATTGTCAGCGGCTCCCCGCCGGGGAGGAGGCGGCCACCCCGGCAAGCGCCTCAGGAGACAGTTCGGCCCGAAGGTCGGCGATCTCGTCGCGCAGCTTCGCGGCGTACTCGAATCGCAGGTCGGCGGCGGCTTCACGCATCTCTTCCTCCAAAGTAGATATGAGCCGTGCGAGCTCGCTTTTTGGCAGCTGAGCGAGGTCACTTCGCGCCTTGTCTCTGCGACGGCTTCTGCGGTCCGAGCCGGGCACCGGGGCTCCGTCCCTTCCGCCACCGAGAAGGACCAGGATGTCGGTGACAGCTTTACGGACGGTTTGCGGGTCGATCCCATGTTCGAGGTTGTAGGCCTGCTGGAGGGCACGGCGGCGGTGCGTCTCCGAAATCGCTCGCTTCATCGAATCCGTCATGCGATCCGCGTACATGACTACCTGCCCGTTGACGTTGCGTGCGGCGCGACCGATCGTCTGAATGAGAGACGTCTCCCCGCGAAGGAATCCTTCCTTGTCGGCGTCGAGTATCGCTACAAGCGAAACCTCCGGAAGGTCAAGGCCCTCACGGAGAAGGTTGATGCCGACCAGGACGTCGAACTCGCCGAGACGCAGGTCCCTCAGGATCTCGATCCGCTGCAATGTGTCGATGTTCGAGTGCAGATAGCGAACCTTCAGGCCGGATTCGACGAGGTAGTCGGTGAGGTCCTCGGCCATCTTTTTTGTCAGCGTCGTAACCAACACCCTTTCGCCGACCGCTGTCCGCTCGCCGATGAGCCCGATCAGGTCGTCGATCTGCCCCTTGGTGGGCTTCACTGTCACTTCCGGATCGACCAGGCCGGTCGGCCTCACGATCTGCTCCACTACCTGCGTTGATTGTTGGATCTCGTACGCTGCCGGAGTAGCCGACAGGAAGACGCACTGGTTGATCCGGCTGTAGAACTCGTCGAAGCGAAGGGGCCGGTTGTCCGCAGCCGACGGCAACCGGAAGCCGTGGTCGATCAACGTCTCTTTCCTCGACCTGTCCCCCTCGTACTGGCCGTGGAGTTGCGGTACCGTCTGATGCGACTCGTCGATGACGAGCAGGTAGTCGTTCGGGAAGAAGTCGAGAAGCGTGTTGGGCGGCTCCCCGGCCGACCTGCCGTCAATGTGGCGGCTGTAGTTCTCGATCCCGGAGCAGACGCCGACCTCGCCCAACATTTCCAAGTCGTACGAGGTCCGCATTCGGAGTCGCTGCGCCTCTAGGAGTTTCCCTTCCCGCTCGAACCAGGCGAGGCGTTGCTGCAGTTCCGCCTCGATGCCAGTGATCGCCGTCAGCATCCTTTCCTCGCCGGCCACATAGTGCGTGGCCGGGAACACGACGAGCTCGTCGAGCTCGCCCAGCTGCTCACCTGTGAGCACGTCCACCGCCACGATCCGCTCGACCTCGTCCCCAAAAAGCTCGATGCGGACAGCGTGCTCCTCGTAGGCCGGGTGGATCTCGATCGTGTCGCCCCGCACCCGGAACTTGCCGCGGACGAGGTTCGTGTCGTTGCGCTCGTAGTTGATCTCCACCAATCGACGCAGCAGCGCTCGCTGGTCGTATTCGCCTCCGCGGACCACGTGGAGAATCCGCTTCGAGTACTCCTCCGGAGATCCGAGACCGTAGATGCAGCTCACCGACGCGACGACGATCACGTCGCGGCGGGTGAGCAACGCCGAGGTGGCCGAATGCCGGAGGCGGTCGATCTCGTCGTTGATGGAGCTGTCCTTTTCGATGTACGTGTCGCTAGACGGCAGGTAGGCCTCAGGCTGGTAGTAGTCGTAGTAGCTGACGAAGTACTCCACCCTGTTGTTAGGGAAGAACTGGCGCATCTCGCTCGCGAGCTGGGCTGCTAGCGACTTGTTCGGGGCGATGATCAGCGTCGGCCGTTGGACATTCTCTATCGTCCAGGCGATCGTGGCGCTTTTCCCGCTGCCGGTGATACCGAGGAGGGTCTGGAACTTGTCGCCGCGAAGCACCCCCTCGGTGAGCTGGCCGATAGCCGAAGGCTGGTCTCCCGCAGGCGCGAACTCCGATACAACCTGGAAGTCAGCCACCACACGATCGTAGCGCCGGCTCTGCGTTCACCGACTGGCGATCTCGACGAGGGCCGACCAAACCCGCTCGATCTCCGACTCGAGGTCGTCGCGGCCACGGGAGTTGTCCACCACGAAGTCGGCGAGCGACAACCGTTCCTCCCGGGACATCTGGGCCCGGGCTCGGGCCCAGGCGTCCGCCTCGTCGAAGCCGCGATGCGCCACGAGCCTCGATATCGCAGTCTCGGTGGGCACGTCCACCACTACGACAGAAACCAATGAGAGGCGTGCCTTGCCTTCGAGGTCGAGCAGAGGGATGTCGAGTATCACGATATCTCTCGCTGTCTTCTCGGCGCCGCCTACTTGCTCCTCCATCAGCTCCCGGATCGCCGGGTGGGTGATCCGGTTGAGGTCGGCAAGGGCGGACTTGTCGTTGAAGACGATCTTCGCCAGGGTGTTCCGGTCGAGCGTGCCGTCCTGGCCCACCACTGCGCCGCCGAATCTGTCCACGAGCGGGCCGAACGCCCGGCCGGTCGGCTCGACAACCTGCCTTGCTATCGCGTCGGCGTCTACAAGGAGACCTCCGCGCTTGACGAGACCGGCAGCGACGGTCGATTTGCCCGATCCGATCCCCCCCGTTAGGCCCACCCGCATGTCGGCCACGCTAGCGGGTAGCACGCGAAGGCGGCCGCTCCCGATTCGCACGGCCGATCCAAGGTCGCATTGCGGCCGCTGGAAGCTCAGACCCGTGCCGTATCCTTGCGGAACCGCCACACAGCGCCCCCGGTGAAGATGATCAGCCACGCCAGCAGATTCGCCGCCCATGTCCAGTCGAAGGATCCTTGAACCAGCGGATAGTGCACTACCTGGTTCAAGCCGAACAAGGGTGTGAAAGCAGCAAGCTCACGGAGCAAATGGGAGAACTGGCTCAAAGGAATAAACAGGCCCCCACCGAAAGAGAAGAGCATAAGGGAAAAGCCGATCACCTGCATGCCGTTCTCGGATGGCAGTAAGTAGCCGATGAACAGGCCAAATGCCGCGAAGAGCAGGGAGCCAACCCACAGCACCACGCCCGTGGTCACCCAGATCCCGACCGGCATTGACGGCTTACCTGTCACCGCACCCGTTATGTACACCGCTGCCACTGACGCCGCCCCGAGAACCAGCGAGGTAGCCATCTTCACAGCGATGTAAGCGAGAGGATGGAGGGGCGTTATACGCAACTGTCGACTCCAGCCTGCGACACGCTCGGTAGCGACGAGTGCTGCGCCACCTGAGGTCGAGATGACCGCTCCGTAGAGGGCCATCGAAATCATGATGAAGGCTGACGTGTTCCCTTGACCTACCCGGAGATTGGCATAGGCGCTGTTCAGGCCAAAAACCAAGAAGAAGAAGACGGGGAACAGGACCGAAAATATGACCGTCCGACGATTTCGCAGCAAACGGTGAATCTCCAGTTCAACAAGCTGAAGACTGAAACCCCCGAATGGCGGAACGCCACGATCAGACGGCTTAGGTCTCGCGACCGCTGACGTCATCTGAACCTACCTTCGGACAAGTTGTCCGCCCCACCGTCGCCGGTCAAGGCGATGAACGCCTCCTCGAGTCCTAGCGCCGCAATCTCCAAGTCGCACGCATCGGTTCGCGTGAGCAGGTGCCTCGCGACGGCGTCGCTATCGGAGCAGTGCACCACGACGGAGTCACCGCGAACCTCGACTGAGTCCACCCCTCCTATTGCGGACAGCGAAGCCTCGTCCGCGTCCGGCAGCGTAGCGCGGACCGTACGCCCCGACGCGAGGGCTTTGACCTGTGCTGCGGTTCCGTCGGCGACTATCTCGCCTTTGCGGATCAAAACGACCCGATCCGCGTACGCGTCCGCCTCCTCCAGATAGTGGGTGGCGAATACGACAGTCCTACCCTGGTCCGCATCGTGGCGTATCGCAGCCCAGAAGCTCCGACGTCCCTCCACGTCCATGCCCTGCGTCGGCTCGTCGAGGAGCAGAAGGTCCGGATCCGGCAGAAGAGCAATCGCGAAGCGGAGACGCTGCTGTTCACCTCCCGAGCATTTACCGACGAGGCGATCGCCGATAGCGTCGATACCGGCACGCTCCATGACCTCCTGAGCCGGCTGAGACGACGCAAATAGATGAGCCACGTATCTGACGGTCTCGGCAACCGTGAAATCCTTGACGAGGCCGCCGGTCTGCATCACCGCCGAGACCAAACCTTTCCTCACGGCGTCACGAGGGCTCAAGCCATAGACGCTGACACTTCCCGACGTCGGCTCAGATAGCCCCAGGACCATATCGATCGTCGACGTCTTGCCTGCCCCGTTCGGGCCGAGGAATGCGACAACCTGGCCGGCGTCGATGCGAAGGTCGACTCCTCGCACAGCATTGACAGACCCGAACGTCTTGTGCAGGTCACGCAACTCGATTGCCGGCGGTCCGGCTCCGACCCCACGAGACGGCAGGTGTTCAGCCGTCTGACCGACCACGTTCACACGCTAACCCTATGGCAGCGCGAATCCCGGGTCAACAACTCCGCCGCAACCTGCTGTCCGCCGCAACCTGCTGTCCGCCCAGCCGGACGGCTCTACCCGAACCCGGGGCCCACGCCCCCCAGCGCAAAGCCTCGCCCTACAGACGGCCCTGGATCTCCAGAACTTCTTCGACGGACACGAAGCCCATACCGTGGGCCTCAGCGACGGGTTGGGAGAGCAGGTTGCCGTCGTGGGTGCTGAGGCCCCGTGCAAGGACCCGATCGGCCCGTGAAGCGTCCCTCCAACCCTTGTCGGCAATCTCCAAAGCGTAGGGAACGGTCACGTTAGTGAGGGCGTGCGTGGACGTGTGTGGCACCGCCCCCGGCATGTTCGCCACGCAGTACATCAGGCAACCTTCCACATTGAACACCGGGTCGGAGTGAGTCGTCGGCCTCGACGACTCGAAGCATCCTCCCTGGTCGATCGCTATGTCGATCAGCACCGAGCCCGGTTTCATCTTGGCCACGAGGCTGTCGGGCACCAAGACCGGCGCCTTCGCGCCTGGGACAAGAACTGCGCCGATGACGAGGTCCGCGTCGGTCACCGCGCGCTCTATCTCGTAGGCGCTAGACGCGACAGTCTGAAGGTGCCCCTGGTAGATACGGTCAGCGTCACGCAGGCGCGAAATGTCCTTGTCGAGTAGAAGCACTTCGGCCTGCATCCCGAGGGCGATCGCGGCGGCGTTCATGCCCGACACCCCGGCGCCGATAACCACCACCTTCGCCGCGTACACCCCCGACACGCCGCCCATGAGAATGCCCCTGCCGCCACCCTCACGCTGCAGGTGGTAAGCCCCCGCTTGGGGGGCCATACGCCCCGCGACCTCCGACATCGGTGCGAGCAGCGGCAGGCTCCCGTCAGGTTTCTGGACCGTCTCGTAGGCTATCGACGTTGTCCCTGCGGCGAGGAGGGCCTCGGTGCATCCTTTCGAAGCTGCCAGGTGAAGGTAGGTGAAAAGTACCTGGTCACGTCGAAGTCGCCCGTACTCCGAAGCGATCGGCTCCTTGACTTTGAGCACCAGTTCGGAGTCAGCCCAGACGTCGTCGGCCGTCGCGACAATCGTCGCGCCAGCATCCTCGAACTCTTCGTCAGGCAGGGACGAGCCCGACCCGGCCCCCGCCTCGACGAGAACCCTGTGGCCGTGGCGTACAAGCTCGTGGACGCCCGCCGGAGTGCAGGCAACCCTATATTCACCGTCCTTGACTTCGCCTGGTACCCCGACGTGCATCGGTCGCCCCCCTTTCGGAGAAGTAGCGGCTCAGTCCTCGGCGCTTGCCTGCCCTGAAACTTCGGCCGGCTCGGGAGACGGGTCGCCGTCGAGCGATTCCGGAGTCTCGGGAATCGCCGATGTGGCGTCCTCTGGCGCTGCCGGGGAGGTGCCGATTCCGTTACCGCCCATGTACTCCGCCCAGGCGGCTTGTGCCTCCGACTCGGGTTCGAAGTCAGCGAAGCCGGCGGCCCCGATGTAGTTACCCTGCTCGTCGTAGGCGTGCTCGCCGAAGGCGTCGCGGTACTCGGCCGCTACTTCGCCGCCCTCCGCTGCCTGCTTTATCGACAGCGAGATCCGCCGGCGGGCGAGGTCTATCTCGATGATCTTGACCCACAGCTCCTCGCTCGGGCTGACGACCTGCTCGGGCAGGTCGACATGGTGGCTGGCCATCTCCGAGATGTGCACCAATCCTTCGATCCCGTCGCCGACCTGGACGAACGCACCGAAAGGAACCAGCTTGGTGACACGACCGTAGACGAGCTCTCCCTCGCGGTGAGCGTTCGCGAACTCGTGCCAGGGGTCGGACTGCGTCGCCTTCAGCGACAAGCTGATGCGCTCCCTGTCCAAGTCGACGTCGAGCACACGGACCTCGACCTCGTCGCCTACGGCGACAACAGCGGAGGGGTGCTCGATGTGCTTCCACGACAGCTCGGAGACGTGGATGAGACCGTCCATACCGCCGAGGTCGACGAATGCACCGAAGTTGACGACCGACGAGACGACACCACGGCGAACCTCGCCGGATTTCAGGTTCGTGAGGAACTCGTCGCGCTGCTCGCGCTGTGTCTCCTCAAGCCAGGCACGCCTGGAAAGGACCACGTTGTTTCGGTTCTTGTCCAACTCGATGATCTTGGCATCGACGGTCCGCCCTATATAGGGGGCGAGGTCGCGCACCCGGCGGAGTTCGACCAGCGACGCCGGGAGGAACCCGCGAAGCCCGATGTCGACGATCAAGCCGCCTTTGACCACCTCGATGACAGGCCCGGACACGACGCCGTCGCGCTCCTTGACGTCCTCGATCGTGCCCCAGGCCCTCTCGTACTGCGCCCGCTTCTTGGAGAGGATGAGGCGCCCCTCCTTGTCCTCTTTCTGCAGGACGAGCGCCTCGATCTTCTCGCCCATTGTGACGACCTCGCTCGGGTCGACGTCGTGGCGGATGGACAGCTCGCGGGCAGGGATGACCCCCTCCGACTTGAAGCCGATGTCGAGGAGTACCTCGTCCTTGTCCACCTTGACCACGGTGCCTTTGACGATGTCGCCATCCTCGAACTCCACGATCGTCCCGGCGATGGCGTCGGCAAGCGACGTTCCGTCGAGGTCGTCGGCGACGATCTGACGGGGCGTGTACTCGCCGGCCTCGTCGAAGGTGCCCATCGGCGAGGAAGTTGTGGCGGTCAAGGAGTCGTCGGACATGGAAGTAGGAGCCTTCTTTCGGACAGAGCAGATCGTGGGCAGGGGCGACTCCCCCGTCCCGTTAGAGATGCGAGTTTACACCCCGCTGGGCAAGGTTTGGCCGCCGCCTATGCCCGCCTAGTTCACCGCCGCATCTGGGCCGCCTAGTTCGCCGCCGCCCGATCCGCCGCAACTGCGTCGTAGGACTCGAAGTCCGCCGACGTGTCGTCAGCGTGCTCGAACTCGAGCAGGCCCGCCTCTTGCCATTGCTTTCTCAGGTAGCCGTCGTTCGCGTCGAGCAGACCCAGCTTGCGGACGTTTGGGACGAGCTTCGAGAAAAAGGCACGCTGGAAGGCCATGAACACGCCTTGCCCCATCTCTCCCGCTGCTTGGTGAAGGACCGGCACAACTTCCTCGACGGTGACGCCCATACGCTCCCACACCTCCGGCGTGGTCGAACGAAGCCGGTTACGCATCGTGTTGTCGACCAGGAACTCCTGGCGCTCCTTGAGCTCTGCCGAGCTCAAGGAGCGGTAGAGCTCCGAAAGACTGACAATACCGAACGCTACATGGCGGGCCTCGTCTGCCATCACGTAGCGGAGGAGCTTTGTGAGCAGCGGTTCCGACGTGCGCCGGAGAAGGTCGCCGAAAGCGGCAAGTGCGAGGCTTTCGATGATTATCTGCATCCCCAAGTAAGCGATGTCCCAGCGGCTGTCCTCGAGCAGGCCGAAGATCTGCCCTTGAAGGAACGGCGACATCGGGTAGGCGTCGCCCACCTTTTGATGCAGGTAGCGGGCGAACACCTCCGTGTGGCGGGCCTCGTCCATCGTCTGGGTGGCGGCGTAGTACTTAGCGTCGATCCACGGGACGGTCTCGACAAGCTTGGCCGCCGTCATCATCGCCCCCTGCTCGCCGTGCATGAACTGGCTGAGCTGCGCTTTGAGCGACTCGATTCGTAGCTGGGTGAATTCTCGTTCACCCCAGTTGCGAAGCGGCGAGCCGGGTATCGTCGCCGCCCGGCGCGCCAGCATGATCAGCGGAGGCTCCTCGGCGCTCACGCGTGCGGGATCGACGTCTGTCGACCAGTCGAGGTCGGTCACGCTGTTCCATTGCGACGCCGCCCCTTTGTTGTACAAGGCTTCGAGTTGCGGGCGTTCGCGGTCGTAGTTCCAGGTGAAGATCCGATCGGCATGGTCGTGGACCACCCGTACCGAGTCGATGGTGGCGACGCCGGCGAAAGCCGCTTCCGCCTCGGTGCTCGTGGAGTCGTGGACTTCAACACCCATTGCATTTCTCCCGGTCGGACGTGGGGGCACTCGGATAGTCAGGTCGCAACTTCAGCTAACTCTGTAAACATACCCGTGCGCACAGCCAACGCGCGGTCAGACAGGGCGTGAGCAGCAGGGCACCTTCTCATGCTTTGGCCGACGCCCAGTCGTCTCCCCACGCCAAGTTGACCGCCAGGGGCACGTCGAGTTCAGCCGCGCCTGTCATTGCGTCCATCACTACGTCGACCGCGACGTCGCGCTCGCCCGGAGGGACTTCGAGGATCACTTCGTCGTGCACCTGCAACACGAGTTGGCTCTCCATCCGCTTGGCCTCCAGGCTGGAGAACAGCCGCACGAGTGCAACTTTGAAGATGTCAGCAGCGAGACCTTGAATGCCCGCGTTCATCGCTTGGCGCTCACCCGCCGCGCGCACCTGGTAACGCCCCGACTGCAGCTCCGGGATAGGCCGGCGACGCCCGAACAACGTCTCGGTGTAACCGCGCTCGCGCGACTCCGCGACGACCTTCTCCATGTACTGGCGCACCGCCGGGAAAGCGCTCCAATAAGCGGAGAGGATCTCGGCCGCCTCGTCGACAGGGATCGCCAGGCGCTGGGACAGGCCATAGGCCTCCATTCCGTAGGCGAGCCCGTAGGAGACCATCTTGGCTTTGGATCGCATCGCTATGGTCACTTGGTCGGACTCGACACCGTAAATCCTCGACGCCGTGACATTGTGAATGTCAGTTCCGATACGGAACGATTCGATGAGAGCGGGTTCTCCCGCCAGGTGGGCGATCACCCGTAGCTCCACCTGGTTGTAGTCGGCCACGAGAAAACGCCGTCCTGTCGAAGGCACGAAGCACCTCCTCAGTCGGCGCCCCTCCTCCGTTCGCACAGGTATGTTGTGGAGGTTCGGCTGATCGGAGCTTAGCCTTCCGGTCCGCGCTACCGTTTGATTGAAAGTGGCATGGATCCGTCCGTCGTCGCCTACCTCGCCGAGGAGGGACTCTCCGTAGGTGCTGCGGAGCTTCTCGACTTCCCGGTAACGCAGCAACGAGTCGATGATCGGGTGCTGTCCACGCAGGCGTTCCAGCGTTTGTGCGTCCGTTGAGTAGCCGGTCTTCGTCTTCTTTTGGGGAGCCAGGCCGAGTTTGGAGAAAAGGACCTCCCGCAACTGTGGCGTCGAGTTGACGACGAAGTCGACGCCCGCCAGGTCCTGGATCTCTCGCTCCAGTCGGCGCACCTCGTCCACCAGTTCTCCTGCGAGGCTGCGCAACTCGCCGACGTCGACGCGGACGCCCACGAGCTCCATCGCAGCGAGGACCCGCACGAGCGGCCTCTCGACTTCTCGGTAGAGGCTCTCCATACCTCTCGCCTCCAATGCCGCACCCAAAGGAGCGACCAGGGAGGCGACGGCGCTCGCACGTTGACCGGCGACCGCCTTAGGGTCGGGCGCCTCGGCCATCAGATCCAGCTGGCCACCGTCGTTCGGTAGCTCGGCGCCCAGATGAAGTCCCGCATAGCGCGATGCCAAATCCTCGAGGAGGTACTGATCCCCGGCGGGGTCAACGAGGTAAGCGGCGATAGTCGGGTCGAGCTCCAGACTCGAAAATGTCACTCCAAATGCCGCAAGAGACCGCATCAAAGCCTTCGCATTGTGTGCCGACGTGCGAGCAGCGCCCGGCCCCAACAGCCGTGACAGTGCAGCCGCCACTTCACTCGACGCGAGGCTTTGATCGTCCACCCACAGTGCTTCAACCGGCGACGGCGAGCCGACCTCTACGATTGCCAAGCCGAGCAGCTGCGAACGCCCCTCTCTGGCCGACCAGGACCCCGCCACCGCAAGGTGGGCACCCGCGTCGCTCCAAGCGACTAGCTGGGCTACCAAATCCGAGCTCGAGGGCGCCTCACGGATCGACACTTCTGTCCCCTTGAGCGCACCGACCCTCTCCTCGCTAGACGGGCCATCGACACCTGTAGCATCGACCAGACGACTCCAAAGGGTGCGGAACTCGAGGAACTCGAAGAAGCGGCGTGCTTCGTCCACGTCCCAGCCGCCGAAGCTCGCCTGATCGGGATCAATCGTCACCGGGACATCCCTCACAAGCAGCGTCACAGCAGCATTTGCCCTGACACGACTCTCCGCACCGGCGAGGCTGTCTCTGAGTTTGGGCGTCAGATCCCCGAGATGCGCGTAGATTCCGTCGATGTCGCCGTACGTCGAGATCAGTCGGGCGGCGGTCTTCTCCCCGACCCCGGGCACCCCGGCGAGGTTATCTGAAGGATCGCCGCGAAGCGCTGCGTAGTTCGGGTAGGCCGCAGGGGTGACACCCGTCCGCTCGAAGATGCCGGCTTCGTCGTAGAGCGCGTAGTCGGAGACACCCCGCCTGTTGTAGAGAACCTTCACGTGGGGGTCTTCGACGAGCTGGTATGTGTCACGATCGCCTGTCACAACGATCACGTCGTCCCCGTTGCCGGCTGCGAGTGTTGCAAGCGTGGCGATCACGTCGTCTGCTTCGAAGCCTGGATAGTCGAGGATCGGTATTTTCAGCACTTCCACGAGCTGGCGCGCCAGGCCCATCTGCTGGCGAAGGATGTCGGGCGTCTCGGCGCGCCCGGCCTTGTAGTCGTCGACCATGTCGTGGCGAAAGGTTCGTTCCGGACGGTCGAAGGTCGCTACCAACTGATCAGGGTGATGGTCCTTGACGAGGTTGATCAGCATGGACGTGAACCCGTAGACGGCGTTGGTGACTTGTCCGGAGGCCGTCGCCATGTCCGTCGGGAGAGCGAAGAACGCCCGGTACAGCAAAGAGTTGCCGTCTAAGAGCATCAAGGTTGGCATCGCCACAGATGCTAGGAGACCGCAGTGACTGTTCCGCCATGGTCGGGGGCGGCGCTATTCTCGAAGTGTGCCCGAAGGTTTTCATCCACCTGTCGAGGAATACCTTGAAGCGATCCACGAGCTCGGCGAGGAGGGCATGGTCATCATCCAAGCCCGGCTCGCGGAGCGACTCGGGCATTCGGCGCCTGCGATATCGGAGATGATACGCCGGCTTCGCTCCGACGGCTATGTCGAGATGAGAGGCCGAGCGCTCGTGCTCACCGACTCGGGGCGATCCGTAGCGGAAAGCGTCGTGCGAAAGCACCGTCTCGCAGAGCGACTTCTGACCGACATAATCGGCCTGCCCTGGGAGAAAGCGCACGTCGAGGCAGGACGCTGGGAGCACGTCATCTCCGACGAGGTCGAGGAGCGTATCGTCGCACTCCTCGGTTTCCCGACCACCTGCCCGCACGGTAACCCGATACCCGGGGCGGGAGGAGAACCTGCGCCGAGCGTGGCTCTCTCATCGATGGGGCAGGGCGAACGCATACGGCTGGCCCGCGTGACCGAGCTCGTCGAGCTCGACGAAAGCATGCTTAGCTATCTGTCCTCACATGGTTTCTTGCCAGGCACGGAGGCTACAGTCGCGACCCGGGCCCCCGACGGCACGCTCACCTTGGATCTCGGCTCGGCGACGATCGCACTCGGGCCGACGCTGGCGTCACAACTCTTCGTCACCGCCGCCTGACAGGGGCGGGTCCGCCGACGGTCTGAAACCCTGGTTGACCCGCTCCGCGATTTCGAGCATCTTGACGCGCTCTTTCATGGCGGTCTTCTGGATCCAAGAGAAAGCGTCGTGCTCCTTCCAGCCCAGGTCGTCCATGAGAGCGCCCTTGGCCCTATCTACCGCCTTTCGAACTACAACCTGCTCTTCCAGCGATTTTACTTGCTCGTCGAGAGCCTTCATCTCAGCAAAACGCCCGAGCGCCATCTCGATCGCCGGCAGCAACTCACTTTTCTGAAATGGCTTCACCAGGTAGGCGAGCGCACCGGCGTCGCGCGCCCGTTCGATCAGGTCCCGCTGGCTGAACGCCGTCAGGATCAAGACCGCGCATAGATGGTCGGCGCTGATCTGGCGGGCGGCCTCCAGCCCGTCCATTCCAGGCATCTTGACGTCGAGTATTGCCACGTCGGGTCGGTGTTTGCGTACGAGCTCCACCACCTCGTCGCCTCGGCCCGTCTCCGCCACGACCTCGTAGTGCTCCTCCTCCATTATCTCCTTCAGATCGAGGCGGACTATCGCCTCGTCTTCGGCAAGCACGACTTTTACTGCCACGTGAACTCCTTGGGGTCGCCGTGAAACGGAAATCTTGGATGTCAGGAAGCCGGTTGGTCCGGTCCAACCAGACGGTCGAGCAGATCGTCCTGAGCGGCCTGCAACTCGACCACTTCGGCGGCTACAGCCGACCGGCTTCTCGCCATAGCTTTCGCGTGGCGCTCTGCCTCCGCGAACTCGCGATATGCGAGGGGTGTCTCAGACACCATCGAGCGGATGCGCGCCTCGTCAGCCGACTCGGCCATCACCGCCAGCTGCTCGTCGATGACGGCCAGCTCCTCCCGGGCGCGCTTGAGGCGCTGTGCCACGTCGAAAAGCTTCCGTTCGATGAGCACCCTAGACATGTACCGTCAACTCTACTCCAAGGTCTCGCAGAGGTCCCTCCCGCAGGCCGTCTCAGCTTCGGCGCCGCCCACGGCGCGGCGTCGCGGCAACGCACGGCGCGGAAACCCGACTCGTTCATGCGGATCTCAGCTAGATCGGCCAGACTGGGGTCGTGCATGTCCTGGTGGTTGACGACGAACCGGCTGTCCGCCAAGCGCTCGACCGCGCGCTGCGCTTTGAAGGCTACAAGACCGAACTGGCCAACGACGGTCCCGGCGCCCTCGCAGCGCACGCAGAGCGCCCGGCCGACGCGATCGTCCTCGACGTCGCCATGCCGAGGATGGATGGGCTTGAAGTCTGTCGACGCCTACGCGCCGCTGGCGACGCGACGCCTGTGCTGATGTTGACTGCCCGGGCCGCCGTCAACGATCGCGTCGCAGGGCTCGACGCTGGTGCTGACGACTATCTGGTGAAGCCGTTCGCCTTGGAGGAGCTTCTCGCCCGCATTCGGGCGCTCCTGCGCAGGAGCGCTCCAGCCGAGGAGGACCTTCTCCAGTTCAGCGACCTGTCCCTCGACTCGGGCACCAGGGAGGTCCGACGAGCAGGTCGTCTTATCGAGTTGACGCGTACCGAGTTCCTCCTTTTGGAGTTGCTTTTGCGTAACGCCCGCCAGGTCCTTACGCGCGAGCTGATCTTCGACAGGGTCTGGGGCTACGATTTCGGGGCAAATTCCAATTCGTTGGAGGTCTACATCGGATACCTTCGCCGCAAGACAGAAGCCGAAGGCGAATCCCGCCTTATCCACACGGTGCGTGGCGTCGGATACGTCCTGCGGGAGCCCTCTCAGTCGTGAGCGACGGGTCCGTCAACCCTTACTCGGAACTTCTCGACCCGACCGGGTCGACATCCGACCGTTTTAGAGACGACGAGGACGCCGACGAAGTTCCCTTCTCCGATGGGCCAGACAGCACCTCGCCATTGGCCGATGGGCGGCCGGGGCCCTCGCGCCGGTTCACGCTGAAGCCAACCGGACGGTTTGGCCTGCGGTTCCGCAAGCTCAGCTTTCGAGCCCGCCTCGGCTCCGCAGTAGCGTTGGCTGTCGGCCTGACCTTGGCGCTGGCCACCTTGGGTTCGTACTACACGGCGAAACATCAACTTTTCAGCCAGGCTGACAGATCGCTGCAAAGCGATCTGTCGATCCTCACGTTTTCCCAGGCTGGCGTCAACAGCCAGAAGGTGCTTGACGTGATCAGCCGCACGGACGGCGGCTTCGTCCAGTACATAACGTCGTCGGGCCAGGTTCTCTACAACAGTCAGGTAGCAACCAATCCGCTTGCGACGCCGCTGCAGCCTGGTAAGGATCAAAAGGCCGTCGCCGGCGCGGGAACCGGCACACTTATAGACACCGTCAACTACCAGGGGTCACCCTATCGGGTGGTCACCGCAGCCGCGCGTGACCCGTTCTTCCCGACGCTGCACATAGCGGTTCAGATCACCCTGCCCCTCCGCTCGATCTACCACACGCTGTCTACTCTGCGCGTAATCCTCTGGTTGGTGACTGTCTGCGGTATAGCTTTGGCACTCGGAATCGGATACATCGTCGGGCTTGGCGCACTCCGGCCGGTCGCTCGGCTCACCAAGGCAGCCGAACACGTTGCCAACACCCAGGACCTGGGAGCGACGATCCCTGTGACGACCGCCGACGAGCTCGGACGACTTGCGACCGCCTTCAACTCGATGCTCGCCGCGCTCGCCTCGTCACGCCAGCAGCAGGCCCAGCTCATCTCCGACGCCGGACACGAGCTTCGTACCCCGCTCACCAGCCTTCGGACCAACATCGAGGTTCTGATCAAGACACCGCGCCTGTCGGGCGCCGACCGGGCCGAGCTCACCGCTGACGTCCAGGCCCAAATGCAGGAACTCACCAACCTCATCGGCGATCTTGTCGACTTGGCGCGCCAAGAGGAACGCCACGTGGAGCCGATCGAAGTGCGCCTCGATTCCATCGTGGCCCACGCAGTCGAACGGGCAGAGCGAAGAGCGCCGGCGCTGCACTTCGACCTTCACCTGACACCGGGATCGGTACGTGCCCAGCCGGCTCTATTGGAAAGGGCTGTCCTCAACGTCCTCGACAACGCTGCGAAATGGAGTCCGGACGGGGGAACCGTCGAGGTGTGGCTCCAACGAGGCGGCGTATGGACGTTGGATGTCCACGACTACGGGCCCGGTATTGCTCCCGAGGACATACCCCACGTCTTCGACCGCTTTTACCGTGCGGCCACCGCAAGAAGCATGCCCGGCTCCGGGCTCGGGCTCGCAATAGTCGCTCAGGTCGTCGCCGATCACGGCGGAACCGTGTCCATCTCGGTGCCTCCCGAGGGTGGCACCCACGTCCACATCGAGCTGCCGACCGTAGCCGAGGACGAGGCAGAGCCTCACGTCGACGACACTTCCGACCGGGACGCACCCGCACCTCAGGTTACGGGCGACCAGCCGGTCGTCCCTGCCGGCATGTCCGCGCCCTGACGCGCCCTGACCCCCCTGACCGGCCAATATCGGTATTAGTGCGGTAGGTGCTGTTGGTTGTGCCCGGAGCGGGACTTGAACCCGCACGACCTCACGGCCAAAGGTGTTTGAGACCTTCGCGTCTGCCTATTCCGCCATCCGGGCGATTGCGCTCCAGTAGCCTAGAGCGGACCGGGGCGCAGCCCCGAATCGTTACCTTACAACGCCCCGCCAGGTCTGATACTTGCCAGGCCCGCAATCCGCCTCTTTTTTCCCTCCGTACCCGACCGCCATCCAAGGAGCAGACCGAAAAAGGTGCCCGCTTTCATTTTCCCCGGCCAGGGATCGCAGCGGCCAGGAATGGGCCGGCCCTGGACCGAGCACCCGTCCTGGGAGGTCGTGGAGGAAGCTTCCGCAGCAGCGGGGCGCGACATCGGGTCGTTGCTGACCGACGCCGGTTCCGAGGAACTGACACAAACACACAACGCCCAGCTGGCGACGTTCACGTTCAGCTTGATGATCTTGGACGCCGTCGAGCGGATCGGTGTCGAACCGACACGGTTGGCCGGCCATTCGGTTGGTGAGTACAGCGCGTTGGCCGCAAGCGGAGCACTCGGGTTCGACGCTTCGGTGCAACTTGTGGCGGAGCGCGGAGAAGCGATGCAAGCTGCCGCCGAGGCCCGCAGAGGATCAATGGCCGTGCTCGTCGGCTGCGATGCAGATGTCGCAGACGTCGCGTGCCGCCTTGCCGAGGGAGACGTTTGGCTGGCCAACATCAACAGCACCGACGAATCGGTGATTGCAGGCGACCCTGCCGCCATCGACGACGCTGTGCGCTTCGCCCTCGAGCTGGGCGCCAAGCGCGCCTACCCGGCGCGCGTCGGGGGGGCGTTTCACACCCCGCTCATGGCCCCCGCAAGGGACAGGCTGCGCAAGATGCTGCAAACCACCGTGTTTTACAACCCCGACACTCCACTCGTGGCAAATGTGGACAGCCGATTCCACGTCGACGGAGACGAATGGCGCCGCCTCCTGTCTGCGCAGCTGTGCAGTCCGGTGAGGTGGCATCAGAGCATCCTGCGCTTGGCCGGGGCCTTGGACCCCGACTTGGATGAAGAGCGCTTTTTTGTCGAGCTCGGCCCCGGCGACTCGCTTTCTGCCACAGTGCGAGCGACGTTGCCGCAAGCGACGACGGTTCCCGTTTCGGTGCCCGCCGACCTGGACCGCCTGGTCGACACACTGGCGGGAGACAGCTCCTTGCACGACTACGCCTCCGACCATCACGGCGAGCTTCTATACGTGTCCGAGCGGGTCGTCATAAGCCCCTCAGCGGGAATCTTCGAACCTCCGCCAGAGCGCCGCGAAGTGGGGCAGTGGATTGACGTCGGATGTCTACTCGGGACCGTCTCGGAGATCGAGGTTCGCTCGGCTTTCGGGGGAGCTTTCAAGGGATACATCGCACATCCCGGCGAGCGAGTCCAAGCCGGGCAGCCGATCGCCTGGTTGCACAGCTCATGACGGGTGTCACGATCACCGGGTGGGGTTCGGCTCTCCCCGACAGGGTTGTCACCAACGACGAGCTCTCGGCGCTTTTCGACACGAGCGACGACTGGATAGTCGAGCGCAGCGGGATCCGGACCCGCCACGTCGCAACAGGACCGTTCGCCGACGCCGGCGACGACCCCAATCCACCAGCTGGCGGCCTCGGCACCACCGCCACATTGGCGGTCACGGCCGCCCGCGAGGCCCTTCGAGTCGCCGGCCTGCAGGGTTCGGACATCGACATGGTCATCCTGTGCACCACCACCGCCGATCAGCTGATACCAGCGAGCTCCGCGTCGATCGCCGCCGCACTCGGGATAGTGCGCGGCGCGATGGACATCAACGCGGCGTGCGCTGGCTTCACCTACGGTCTCGTAACAGCCAGCGGGATGATCGCGGCTGGCGCCCGCCGGATAGTCCTGATCGGCGCCGAGACGCTCACGCGAGCGACCAACTGGGCGGACCGCACGAACGCTTTCCTTTTCGGCGACGGCGCCGGCGCCGTTGTCGTCGAAGCAACACCTGGGGACGGCTGCCTCCTCGGATGGGATCTCGGGGTGGACGGTACTCTTGTTGACCTCCTATATGCCCACCATGGTTCAGGGATGGTCATGCGCGGCAAGGAGGTCTTCCGCCGGGCGGTGGTGGCGACCGTTTCGTCAGCGAACGCTTCGTTGGAGCGGTCCAAGCTCACCATCGACGAGATTTCGCTGTTCGTGCCCCACCAGGCGAACATCCGGATCATGGAGGCGGTCGCTTCAAGGCTGGGGCTGCCAACAGAGAAAGTTGCAAGCGTGATCGGCCGCACAGGAAACACGAGCTCAGCGTCGATACCTCTGGCGCTCGTCGACGCAATCCAGAGCGGCCGGGTGTCGGACGGGGACAACCTTCTCCTCGCAGGCTTCGGCGCCGGGATGACGTGGGCCTCCGCCGTGTGGCGCTGGCATGAAGGCTGACCGCAGGTCAAGAGACGAGACGACAGGCTGAGCGAGATAGATTTGGCGGGCTGAGGGGCGCCGCAGTCGGTAGGAACCCATCGGGTGGTGTATCCCGACGGGAAACCAGGCGCTGGTATTGCAACGACATTCCAAGAACCACCAAGGCGAGAGAGGAAAGAAAAATGGATCAAGAAGAGGCATTCGACAAGTTCAAGCAGTGTGCAGTGGATGTGCTGCAGGTGGAACCCGCCAAAGTGACCCCCGAGGCGAGCTTTGCCGACGACCTGGACGCCGACAGCCTTGACCTCGTCGAGCTCGTCATGGCGCTCGAAGAGCAGTTCGACATAACTGTCGACGAGTCCGAGCTCGAAGGCGTGAAGACAGTGGCTCAAGCCTTCGGTCTGGTCACCTCCAAGCTCTGATGTTCGCCCTACACCCCTACCCGGGCCACCCGGGGATCCCAGGAAGGCGTGTAGTGGTTACGGGGCTCGGGGTGGCAGCCCCTTGCGGAATCGGCCAGGATGCCTTCTGGCGAGGGCTTCACCTCCCCCCGGCCGATGGCCCACGACGAGTTCCGGACTTCGACGCCGCCGCCATATACGGCGCCAAAGAACTGCGCCGTGTCGACCGCTTCACCCAGCTCGCAGCCGTCGCCGCCGAGGAAGCGCTCGCGGATGCCGGCGGCCTCGAGTCCCTGAGCGTCGATCCGGACAGGGCGGGAGTAATGATCGGCACCGGGATCGGTGGTATCGAGACGCTAGAGGATCAGATTCATGTGATGGACGAGCGCGGCTCGCGCCGGGTGACGCCTTTCCTCGTGCCGATGATGATGGGTAACAGGGCGGCGGCCGACGTGTCGATGCGCTACGGGCTGCGCGGGCCCTGCGAGGCGATAGTCACCGCCTGCGCAGCTGGAACCCAGAGCGTCGGCGCCGGCGCACGACTCGTCGCCTCCGGGCGCTGCGACTTGGTGCTTGCGGGATCCTCAGAAGCCGCCATGACGCCGATCGGGGAGGCCGGCTTCGCCAACATGACCGCGCTTTCGACCAACGGTAAGTCGATGCCTTTCGACGCGAAGCGCGACGGTTTTGTCATCAGCGAAGGCGGCGCGGTCCTAGTCCTCGAGGAGCTCGAGCACGCCCAGGCGAGGGGCGCGACGATCTACGCTGAGATTCTCGGTGCTGCGAGTACCGCGGATGCTCACCACATCACCGCCCCGGCGCCCGAAGGAGCAGGCGCGGTGATGTGCATGGAACTGGCTATACGTGACGCAGGGCTGGTCCCCGCCGATATCGTCCACATAAACGCACACGGCACGTCGACGCCAGCCAACGACCGTTCTGAGAGCTTTGCCATCTCCAAAGTGTTCGGACTCCCCGGTCCGATCGTCACGTCGATCAAAGGCGTGTGCGGGCACTCGCTCGGCGCTGCCGGTTCAATCGAGGCGGTAGCGCTCGCCCTCACTATCTCCAAGTCGAGCATACCTCCCACGGTCGGCCTCACCGAGCTCGATCCCGAGATCCACCTCGACGTGGTGACAGGCGAAGCCCGGTCGTGGACTCCTGGGCCGTCGCTGTCGAACAGCTTTGGCTTCGGCGGTCACAACGGGACAATCGTAATGGCGCCCCTCGAAGCGTAAGGGCGCGTGCAGATGTGTGGCTGCTGTCCCGTGGCGTAGCGCGCCGAAGGTCAACCGGCCAGCGCGCCGAGGAGCTTCTTAGGCGTGTCCGCCGGCGAGATCTTGTACCAGACTTGAATCAGAGTTCCGTCCTCGTCCACGAGAAACGACGAGCGGAGGATGCCCATGTACTTGCGTCCGTACATGGATTTCTCCGCCCACACGCCGTAGGCCTCGGCGACTTTGTGATCGGTATCGGAGAGTAGGGGGAAACCGAGCCCGTATTTCTGGTCGAACTTCGCCTGCTTGGTAGGAGCATCCGGGCTCACCCCGAGGACTGCAGCGTCGCCGATGTCGCCGAGCACGTCGCGAAGGCCACACGCCTGAGCTGTGCATCCAGGCGTGTCAGCCTTCGGATAGAAGTAGATAAGCACCTTGCGGCCCCGAAAGGACGACAGAGAGACCGGATCTGCGCTCTGGTCGAGAAGTTCGAAGTCGGGGGCGGGATCACCCACCCGGAGCACGTTCGCCATGACAAGGATCGTAGCCATCCTTGGGTCGTCGCATTCTCGTGTGCGCCTCGACGGATTGCAGAGGGCCCGGATCCGCACGCCGACTGGGCGTCAGGTCCCGAGCGCGACAACCAGCCGTCCCGTCAACTCCCCCCGAAGTATTCGCGAGAGAGCGTCGTCGATGCCGTCGAGGGTGATATCCACGGCAACCCTGTCCAAGCCACTTGGGCGGAGATCCGCCGCGAGACGCTCCCAGACCGCACGCCGCTCCACAATCGGGATCTCTACGGAGTCGATCCCTAGGAGAGAAACCCCTCGAAGGATGAAAGGCATGACTGTTGTCGGAACCGCAACTCCCCCCGTCAACCCACTCGCTGCGACCGCCCCGCCGTAACTGATGCGGCTGAGCACGTTGGCGAGCGTCGTCCCGCCTACGCAGTCGACAGCCGCTGCATAGGTCATGGCCTCCAGGGGTCGTCCGGCCTCCACTTCCAGGCTCGACCGCTCTACGATCTGCGACGCTCCCAATGAGTGCAGGAAGGCGGCGCTCGTCTCTGCCTTCCCCGTACTGGCCACCACCTCGTAGCCTCGCCCGGCGAGGAGGTTGACAGCGACGCTCCCGACCCCACCCGTCGCACCGGTGACAAGAACTGGCCCCGACCCAGGCTCGAGCCCGTGATCCTCGAGGGCGATCACCGACAGTGCCGCCGTGAAGCCGGCTGTGCCGATCACCATCGCCGTGCGAGCGTCCAGACTTTCAGGGATCGCAACGAGCCACTCCGCCGGGACGCGCGCTCGACTGGCAAATCCACCGTGGCGGGACACTCCAAGGCCATAGCCGTGAGCGAGGACCGCTGTGCCGGCCGGGAACTCCCCTGCGTCGTCTACCAGACGCCCGGCAAGGTCGATTCCCGGCACGATCGGTGAAATCCTCGCTACCCGACCATCAGGCGACGCCGCTAGCGCATCTTTATAGTTGACTGACGACCATTCGACGTCGACGATCGCACCGTCGTCACCGAGGAGACCCATATCGATCTCCTCGACGCCGCGGTGGAACCCGTCGACGGCCTTTGTGGCGACGAATGCCGGAAATCGTTGCGCTGTCACGACTGCCACGCTAACCGGGGAAGACTGTGTCCGTAATTGCACAAGTTCCGTGCAATTACGGACACAGTCTTTCACCAGAAGCCGGTCGGTGCCCACCAGAAGCCGGTCGGTGCCCACCAGAAGCCGGTCGGTGCCCACCAGAGGCCGGTCGGTGCCCACCAGAGGCCGGTCGGTGCCCACCAGAGGCCGGTCGGTGCCCACTCACCAACCGGCCCAGCCCGGAATGTAGCCCTGACCCTTCAGGTAGATTGCCCAGGTGACGTCGGTTATCCCCGCTGATCTTGCTGTAGGCGCCTTCAGCTCGGAGCCGCCCTGGCTGATCGACCCCGACGCCCTAGTTTGGCGATCCGGTTCGGCGCAGCGTCGCAACGCCACCCAGGCACAGGTCCCCCGCCTGCTGCGCCGCAGGGTCCTACCGCCGGGGCGGCGGGTGGTCAAAGTCGCCTTCCGCCTAGGCGGGGCACTCGCCGGCTGGTATCTCGTCGAGCGCCGCCGTGCACGCAGCGCAGGCGAGCCGGAGATATCCCGCGCCGGGCTGTCGCGCCGACTGCGCAAGGCGTTCCAGAGCCTCGGCCCCACCTACATCAAGCTCGGGCAGATCCTTTCCTCAGGCGAAGGCCTCTTCCCTCCCGAGCTCGTCAACGAGTTCCGTCTCCTTCGCGACCGGGTTCCCCCCGAAACTTTCGATACGGTCCGCAGCGTCGTCGAGGAGGACCTCGGCGCGACCCTGGAGGAGGTGTTCTCCTTCTTCGACCGCCGGCCGCTCGCTGCTGCGTCGATCGCCCAGGTGCACGCCGCCAGGCTGCTGAGCGGGGAAAATGTCGTCGTCAAAGTGCAGCGCCCCTCCGTCTCCCCCAACGTCCGCGAGGACCTCGCCGCCATGAGCTGGATCGCCCCGCATCTCATCGGCCGCATCCCGGTGGCGAGCCTCGCCAACCCGCCTGCGCTGGTCGAGCTTTTCGCCGAGACGATCGTCGAGGAGCTCGACTTCCGCCTCGAGGCCGACAACATGCTCGACGTCGCGGCCGTGTTCGCGGCCACCGAGCAGCGCCACGTCGTAGTGCCGAGACCGCACCCTCAGCTCGTGACACGCCGGGTGCTCGTCATGGAACGCTTGAGCGGCTTCACTTTTGACGACGTCGAGGGGATGTCCGCTGCCGGCATCGACACCACCGAGGTGGTCCGGGCGCTCATGATCTCCTTCCTCGAGGGCGCCACCCTCTACGGGGTCTTCCACGGCGACCTGCACGGCGGGAACCTCTTCGTGCAGCCAGACGGCCGGGTCGCCCTCCTCGACTACGGGATCACCGGCCGCCTCGACCAGCCGCGCCGCCTCGCCTTCCTGCGCCTTCTCATGGGCGGCACGATCAACGACCCGAAAATGCAACTCTCGGCGCTTCGCGACCTCGGCGCTCTCCCAGCCGACACCGACCTCGACGCGGTCATGGTCGACCTCGGCATCGACCAGCCGGTTCGGGACCCGACGAAGATGTCACCCGAGGAGCTGCTGAGCGAGATCCGCGACATCACGAGGAAGCTTCTCGCTTACGGGGCAAAGCTCCCGAAGGTGCTTATGCTTTACGTGAAGGACCTGCTGTTCATCGACGGAGCCCTCGCGACCCTCGCCCCGGACCTCGACCTTTTCGAGGAGGTCACGAGGATCGCCCTGTACTTCACTGCCCGCCACGGCGAGCGCATCGCCGCTGAAGTCGGCGTGGACCCGAGGGCAACCGCTGTCGACCTCGACGGGCTGCGCGCCTCGCTCGGGGTTCCCTCGGAGGTGGAGTCGATGAGCTACAGGGATCTCCAGGAGCGCCGCCAGCTGATCCGCAAGAGGATGAGGGATCACCACAGGTCGAAGCGGTGAGCGCCGATCGACCGGCTAGGGTGGTCGGTCCGCCCGATTTTGGAGCTTCCGGAAAAATTTTCGCCTTCCATGTTTAGAACTGATATCCGAAACGTAGCGATCGTGGCACACGTCGACCACGGCAAGACAACCCTCGTGGACGCGATGCTCCGCCAGTCCGGGGCGTTTCGCGCCAATCAAGAGGTCGCCGAGCGTGTAATGGACTCGATGGACCTCGAGCGCGAGAAGGGCATCACGATCCTCGCGAAGAACACGACCGTCCGCTACGGCGACATGAGGATCAACATCGTCGACACTCCCGGCCACGCCGACTTCGGCGGCGAGGTCGAGCGCGGCCTCACGATGGTGGACGGCGTGCTCCTGCTCGTCGACGCCAGCGAGGGCCCTCTCCCCCAGACCCGTTTCGTGCTCCGAAAGACGCTCGAGGCACGACTTCCGGTCATCTGCGTTGTCAACAAGATTGACCGCCCAGACGCCCGCCCTGCTGAAGTTCTCGACGCCGTATACGACCTGTTCCTCGATCTCGGCGCCGACGAGGATCAGATCGAGTTCCCGATCGTGTACGCCAACGCCCGGGCGGGCCGGGCGGCGCTGACTCCTGAGGCGGTGCCAGACGCAGAAGGCCTGGGCGCGCTCATGGACCTGCTGGTCAAGGCGATACCGGCGCCCGAGTACGACCCCGACCATGCTTTCCAGGCGCTGGTCACAAACCTGGACGCGTCCCCCTACGTCGGGCGGCTCGCTCTCTGCCGGGTCCGCAACGGTACCGTTCGCAAGGGCGACTCCGTCGCATGGTGCCGCCACGACGGCACAGTCGAGCGGGTCCGTCTTTCCGAGGTGTACGTGACGGAGGCCCTGGATCGTGTCGACGCTCCGCCCGAAGGCGTCGGCCCCGGCGAGATCATCGCCGTGGCCGGGATCCCGGAGATCATGATCGGCGACACGTTGGCAAACCCCGACAACCCTGAGCCACTTCCGGTCATCACAATCGACGACCCGAGCATTTCGATGACGATCGGAATCAACACTTCCCCGCTCGCCGGACGTTCCGTCGACGGCCACAAGCCGGGCAGCAAGTTGACCGCCCGCCTGATCAGGAACCGGCTCGACGCCGAACTGGTAGGTAACGTGAGCATCCGCGTCCAGACGACCGAGCGCCCCGACACGTGGGAAGTCCAAGGCCGCGGCGAGCTGGCGTTGGCGGTTCTCGTAGAGCTGATGCGCCGGGAGGGCTTCGAGCTTACGGTCGGCAAGCCACAGGTGCTCACCCGCGAGGTCGACGGGAAGATCCACGAACCGATGGAGCGTGTCAGCGTCGACGTACCCGAGGACTTCATGGGGGTCGTCACCCAGCTGCTTTCGCTGCGCAGGGGCCGGATGGAGGACCTCGTCAACCACGGCACCGGCTGGGTGAGGATGGACTGGGTGGTCCCGTCGCGGGGGCTCATCGGCTTTAGAACCGAGTTCCTGACCGAGACTCGTGGCACAGGGCAGATCCACCACGTCTTCGAGGGCTACGAGCCGTGGCATGGCGATCTGCGAACCCGTCCGAACGGGTCGATGGTCGCCGACCGCCGCGGCCCGACGACTGCCTACGCCTTGACGAACCTCCAAGAGCGCGGCGCCCTGTTCGTCGGGCCTGGTGTCGAGGTCTACGAGGGCATGATCGTCGGGGAGAACGCTCGCGCCGAGGACATGGACGTCAACCCGACCAAGGAGAAGAAGCTGACCAACATGCGGGCCGCGGCTTCGGACGAGACCGTCCGCTTGGTTCCCCCGCTGCAGCTGTCGCTCGAGCAGGCGCTCGAGTTCATCCGAGACGACGAGTGCGTCGAAGTGACTCCATCGGTGGTACGGATCCGCAAGGTGATGCTCGACGCCTCGGAACGGGCGCGTCGCCGCTCTGCGAACCGGCCTGCGCAACGGTAACCCCAGCGCTAACCCGCCGGCCGAGTCGCAGCCGGTCGCTACTGTAGCCGCACTACATTCCTAGGCTCGACTCGAATGCTCGGATGACAATGTCCCTCGACATTGTTTGATCTTGCGACGCTGCGAGGGAGCATTGTGCAAACCCACGATCAGCCTTGTAAAACCACACGCCTTTCACTAACAGGACCGAGACAGTCGCGCGGAGGCGTCCAACTTCAGTGTGATACCTCGCAGCCACTTCTTCGGCCGCCGACTTCCCTAGCTCCCAATCAAACATGTCCTGTTCTTGAGAACAAGCCATGTCTCTTTGCATTGTAATAACGCGGTGCGAGCATTCGCCAAAAACTCTTACCACTCCGCTATGGAGGTTGGACATACCTGATAAAGACTCGAAGCCGGGTGGATCAATGTGGTCGTGGAGCACTTCCGCACGATGGCGCGTCGGTTCCTCGTCCACTCGCACCATTGACGAGAGTCGGACATAGGCGTTCACGGTTGACCGCCACCAATCCAACCACTGTAATCCTGCCACAGATCGACTATCGGTGGTCACCAACGAGGATAGGTCGGGGATGAATCCTTCCATCTTCGGCGGAACGTCGAGTTCATCGGGCACTTCAAGGGCAAGGGCGTCCCTGATAGACAGTAGTACATTAGGGAAATAGTCTATGCCATAAGCAAGCGTCCACGACTTCGAAGTCTCTGATCTCATCTATCCCCAACTCCTCATGTGACAGTCGTCGAACTATACGGGCTCAATAGACCACAGATGTTACCGTCTGCAAGTGCCACGTCCCCCCCAACGATCTCACCAGTCACAGTGCCTTCAGCTGTGTAAAATGACTGAAACAGGTACCAACCGTCAGGCCCATTGTTGGCAGTTATCGCTACGTTATGGTCGACTGGATATCCTATGTCGAAGTTATAGAGTTGGATCGTGGCGCTTCCGAAGAGAATTGGGCCAAGAATTGAGTTCGCGGTAGCATCCACTAGGGCATTTCCGCCACCATCGTCGAACAAATAGAGACCCGTCGTCCCACAGTTGCCGCTCACAGTGTTATTTGGTGAGATGCCAGAACTCGGGCGGGTGGCTTGTGGAGAGTTGCATAGTGCAGCAATGGCAGGTGCAGTGAGATTCTGTTTGCCGACTAGAAGCGACGGTGGCACACGACAGAGTTCATTCATAGTCCCGTGAACCACCTTCGAAGGTCGAGCGACGGCCGCTGAAGCCGGTAACGGCAGGGAAAGTAGTGCACCCACCAGACCGATGCTTGCGACCACGCAAGTCCAACCCAGCTTACGACTTCTGTTCCATTTCATCCACTTTCCGCCCCTCGCTTGGCTTGCCTGAGGATAAACTTTTCCCTTGACCCAGTCGTAGTCCTACGCCCAAGACCAATCAAGTCACCTTCGCAATCAAAGATCAGCCTCGACTCCACTCAGCCCAGTGGACCGAACAACCACCCGGTCCATGCGATCGGCTAAGATAAGCGATCAAGCAGGTCGAGCGGGAGGTGTGGCCGTGGCCGGCATACTTCAGACGTGCCCTGACGTACCATCCCCACCTCGTACGACTGCTGATGGCCTGATTGCGTCCGCGCAAACTCGACGCTGCAGGCTTCCGGAGATTTTCTAGCCCACCGGGCTCGGTAACCCGGCCGAAACATCCACCTGCCACAATGGGGGAAGTATGGGGGACCTCCTTGATTCCTACGCGCTGGCCCATCCACATGGACGGCCCGCGTGGGACGAGATGTTCGCGTCCCCTGGCACACCGAGACCCCGCACGCGAACCCTCTGCGAGACCCTCCAGTCCTTATCAGCAGGAGAGCTCGAGGCGAGGGCCGCTCAGCGCGACCGGATGTTCCGCGACCGTGGGATCACATTCCAGCTTTCAGGCGAGGAACGTCCTTTCCCCCTCGATCTGATCCCCCGCTTGATCCACGAGGACGAATGGCAGAAGCTGGAACGCGGCGTGGTGCAACGTGTCCGGGCGCTCGAAGCTTTGCTCGCCGACGTCTACGGCGCCGGGCGGATCTTCGACGACGGCGTGATACCCCGCAGCCTGGTCACATCCTCGGAGCACTTCCACCGTGCGGCCTGGGGTATAGAACCCGCGAACGGGGTGCGGGTGCACGTCGCAGGTGTGGACGTCGTGCGAGGAGGCGACGGGCACTTCTACGTCCTAGAGGACAACCTTCGCTGCCCTTCGGGGGTGTCCTACGTGATCGAGAACCGCAGGATGATGGCGCGTATCTTCCCGGAGCTGTTCGCCAGCCACCGGGTCGCTGCGGTAGACAGCTACCCCGCGAAGCTCCTCGAATCTCTGCGGGCATCGGCTCCGGCGGGCATCTCCGATCCGACGGTGGTCGTCATGACCCCCGGGGTCTACAACTCGGCGTTCTTCGAGCATTCCTTCCTGGCCCGCCAGATGGGTGTCGAGCTCGTCGAGGGGCGCGACCTCGCGTGCCACTCGGGACGCGTCTACATGAGGACCTCGGACGGCGAGCGCGAGGTCCACGTCATCTACCGGCGCGTCGACGACGACTTCCTCGACCCGCTCCAGTTCCGAAGCGATTCGCTCGTCGGCTGCCCGGGGTTGCTCAACGTCGCCCGCGCCGGCAACGTCACCCTCGCGAACGCCGTCGGTAACGGTGTGGCCGACGACAAGCTCACCTATACCTACATTCCGGATGTGATCCGCTACTACCTCGCGGAGGAGCCGCTGCTCCGCAACGTCGCCACTTACCGCCTGGAGGTGCCCGACCAGCTGGAGCAGGTGCTCAGCCGCCTCGACGAGCTGGTGTTCAAACCTGTCTCGGGCTCGGGCGGCTATGGCATCGTGATCGGCCCGGAGGCCTCCGACGAGCAGTTGGAGGTTCTCCGCCGGGACATAACTACCAATCCGCGGGCGTGGATCGCCCAGGAGCTTGTCGCTCTCTCGACAGCGCCGACGTGGGTGGGCGACAGGATCGCCGCCCGCCACCTCGACCTCCGCCCTTTCGCAGTCAACGACGGCAACGACATTTGGGTACTGCCCGGCGGTTTGACGAGGGTTGCGCTGCCCGAAGGAGGTCTTGTTGTCAACTCCAGTCAAGGTGGCGGCTCCAAAGATACGTGGGTAACAGTAGGAGCCGCCCGACGGAGGATCGCCGCGTCTTCGAAGTCGACTGGTCAGTCGGGCGTTGCGCGTCCAAACGGCGCGACTTCGGACGACAGGCCTGCTGCAGGCACGCCGGTAGTAGTCCCCGATCCTGGCCCAAACTGGGAGGACCCCGACCGCCTGCACCAACAGGAACGCCAGCAACAGCAACAGCAACAGCAACAGCGCACCCCCTTCGGCAAGGACCGCACCGGATGCTGAGCCGAATAGCCGAAAGCTTGTTTTGGATTGGCCGCTACGTCGAGCGGGCGGAGGACACCGCCCGCATACTCGACGTTCACATCCACCACCTGCTGGAAGCACAACTCGAAAGCGAAGCCGAGCTGTGCGGAGTTCTTCTGTCTGTAATGGGTGTCAAAATAGCGGACATGGCGGCGGAGGAGCTGACAGCGAGGCGCGTCGTGGAGATCCTCGCCTTCGACACGACGAATCCGAGCTCGATCGTCGCGTCGCTTGTCGCCGCCCGTGTAAACGCCCGCGGTGTGAGCGAGGCGATCAGCTCGGAAATGTGGGAGGCGCTCAACGTCACCTACAACACTCTGTTCACCGAGAGCGGCCACGGCTCGGCGTTTACGCCGTACGCCTTCTTCCGCTTCGTGCGCGAGCGCGGGGCTGTCGTGTCCGGCCTCATCGACTCGACGATGTCGCGCGACGATGCATGGCGCTTCATGGTCCTCGGCCGCAGTCTCGAACGCGTGGACATGCTTGCGAGACTTCTCGCAGCAGCGACTGTCGGCCCCGAACCGGACTGGGTGGTGCTGCTACGGTCAGTGTCAGCCCACGAGGCGTTCCTTCGGACGTACCGCCGCGAACCCGAGGGCCACCTCGCCGCCCAGTTTCTCTTGTTGGACCGGCTTTTCCCGAGGTCGGCTTTCTACTCGCTTCGAAGCGCAGAGGAATGCCTCGCCGAGCTCGACCCACGCTCCGCCAGGGTCGGCACCCAAGACGAGGGTCGGCGAGTCCTCGGCCGGCTTCGAACCACGCTGGAGTTCCTGAGGGTTTCCGATCTCATGTCGGATCTCCCGGAGCTTCTACCCGAGCTGCAGCGCGAGTGCGGGGCTGCGTCCGTCGCAATCGCCTCGCGCTATTTCCGCCAGACGAACGTGATCGAGTGGACAGTGGAGCGGGCGGAGTTCGACGTCGTGCAACCGATCGGGCTATGACCGCCAGCCGCCTCCAGATCGACCACGTGAGCTGCTACAACTACAGCGGCGTGGTGCACTCGTCGTACAACGAGCTACGGCTCACCCCGCTCAGCACTATGTGGCAGCAGCTTCTGGATCTGCGGGTGGAAGTGTCACCGCGCGCGCCGATCTTCACCTACATCGACTATTGGGGGTCCCAGGTCCACGCTTTCGATATACACGCGCCGCACGAGGCGTTGACTGTCATCGCCAGGTCTTTGGTAGAAAGCTCAGGGCAGCGCTGGGAGGAGCGCGAGCTGGGCTGGGACGCTTTCGCGCGAGACGACGTCAAGGACCCATTCGCGGAGTTCCTCGAGCCGACAGGTTGCGTGCCCGCCGACGAGCGATTGTCCGAGATCGGCTCGACGCTTTCGTCTGCGGCGTCTCCGTCCGACGCCGCTGCGGAGGCGATCAAGTGGGTCGGGGAAAGCCTGACCTATCGCTCGGGCACGACGGGGGTTCACACTTCGGCGATCGAGGCGTGGGACGGCGGGAGCGGGGTGTGCCAGGACTTCGCCCACCTTTCTCTGGCTTTGCTCCGCTCGATGGGTATACCAGCTCGGTACTGCTCCGGCTATGTCTATCCCGACGGCGACAACCGCCTCGGCGAGCGTGTCGCCGGGGAGAGTCACGCTTGGGTCGAGTACTGGGTCGGGGATTGGATCGCCATGGACCCGACGGCGGGGCGCCCGGTCGATGCGGGGCATGTTCTAGTTGCACGAGGCCGCGACTATTCGGACGTCGTTCCCCTCAAGGGTATCTTTCATGGTGGCCCGACCTCGTCGATGGACGTCGAGGTCTTCCTAACCCGCCTGTCGTAACCGCCCCCCCCGGACCCCCGGCCAAGCCCTGACGGCCCCGCCCCTGACTGCTGTCCCCGTGTCAGTTCCAGGCGGGATTGGCCGGGTAGAAGGCAACCAGCCGCAACGGCTCAGCCTGGCGGAGCAACACACGTTTCCACAGGCTGTCGGGCGCCACTGTGAAAGGATCGTCTGCTTCCGCGTCGAGGACCCACCACGCCCCAGCTTCCATCTCACCCTCGAGCTGGCCGGCGGCCCACCCTGCGTAGCCGGCGAAGAGCCTGATCGCACTGAGTTGGCCGGAAATCGCTCCGGGGTCACTGTCGAGGTCTAGGGTCCCGAGGTCTCCTTCGAGCTCTTTCCAGCCTCCCGCCGGGCCCCCGCCGGTCGTAGGCACCGCACGAGCGAGGCAGATCACAGCCTGATGCGAGACAGGGCCGCCGAGGAACATGACCGCCGGCTCCGCTGCGATGTGAGCCCACTGAGGTAGCGGTGAGCTGACTGCCATGTCGCTCGGCCGGTTGAGGATCAAGCCGAGTGCCCCTTCCTCCCCGTAAGCGACGAGCATTACGACGGTCCGCTCGAAGTTGGAGTCGGCGAGCCTCGGGTTGGCCACCAGGAGCCTGCCCGGCCTCAAAAGCTCGACGCTGGCGACCACACTTCCATTCTGCCACGCGACTGTGAACCTGCTTCGCCTGGCTAACTACTACGCAGCATCGGTAGCCGAGGAAGCCCAGGAAGCCCAGGAAGCCGATAACGTGTCTCAACATGCACGCCGTGACTGTCGTCCCGCTCCAAGCGAACTCGGTGGACCTCACCGAGCTTCCCGAACCGCCGGAATCAGACGGGCCAGTACTCGTCAAGACCCGTGCCGTCGGTGTGTGCGGCACCGACCTCGAGATCATCGAAGGCGACTACGGCTGGGCCCCGCCCGGCGAGCAGCGCCTTGCGATCGGCCACGAGTCCCTCGGCGAGGTTGTCGAGGCGCCGGACGGCTCCGGGCTGGCGGCCGGGGACCTGGTCGTGGCGATCGTCCGCCGCCCGGACCCGGTGCCCTGCGCGAACTGTGCGGTTGGCGAATGGGACATGTGCCGAAACGGCCAGTACACCGAGTGGGGCATCAAAGAGCATCACGGATATGCCCGGGAGCGTTACCGGATTACGCCGGACTTCGCTGTCAAGGTAGATCCGACCCTCGGAAACCTCGGCGTGCTCCTCGAACCGACGACGGTCGTCGCCAAAGCCTGGGACCACATCGAGAGGATCGGCAAGCGCGCAGTCTGGAGCCCGAAGACAGTCCTGATCACCGGCGCAGGCCCTATTGGCCTTCTGGCCGCCCTCCTCGGCGTCGAGCGGGGCATGGAAGTGCACGTGCTCGACCAGGTGACCGACGGGCTCAAGCCGGAGCTCGTAAGCGCCCTCGGCGCCACCTACCACCACGGAAGCGTCGCGGACACGAAGATAGAGCCCGACGTGGCCATCGAGTGCACGGGCGTCAGCCAGCTGATCTTCGACGTGATGGACCAGGCAGGAGCGAACGGGATCGTGTGCCTGACCGGAGTCTCCTCGGGCGGCCGGGACATCTCGTTCGATATCGGCGGCCTCAACCGCCGGATGGTCCTCGAGAACGACGTCGTCTTCGGCTCGGTCAACGCGAACCGCCGCCACTACGAAGCAGGAGCGAAAGCGCTCGCTGACGCCGACAAGGGTTGGCTTTCACGGTTGATCACCCGCACGGTGGGCCTGGACTCCTGGAAGGACGCGTACACGAGGCAACCCGGCGACGTGAAAGTCACGTTGGAGTTCTCAGGCGATACCGCCAAGAGCTGACGTTCTACCGTTGAGGCGATCAAGCTGCGCGACTCGATGCCGCCGAGTTACTGGGTTCGGTACACGTCTCGGCGGTGTTGGATGCGAGGAAGTCGATGACGGCCACAGCGACTGCCTCGGGGAGGCGATCCGCCAGAGCTCGCCGTGCAGGCGGAGCGACGACTAGCTCGTAGCTTCCTTCATCGCTTACCCGCGAAGCTGACGAACCGCTTGCACTCCACGCACCACGTCGCCTCGGGCGTACGCGGCGTCGGCTTCTCGGATGTCGGCGAGAGCATGTGGATCGCTCAAGACCGAGAGGGTCTCCTCTAGTTCGGCGAGGTCTTCGGGACTCACCAAGACTGCTACCTCGTGGCCGTTACGGGTGATGGTCACGCGATCGTGTTAGTGCTCCACTCGGTCGACGACCTCGGAAAGGTGGTCTCGGACGTCTCTGAGCGGCTCGCAAGTCACAGCCACAATCGTGGCACGAGGCGGCGACCCTGTCTAGCCGTACCTGCGCTCCAGCCCCCTAAGCGTCAACACCTGGGGACTGGTGACATGTCCGTTGTTCTCCGGAACCGAGCATGGATCCTTAAGGAAGGGCCGAGTTCCTTACGGCGACTGAACGAAGCCGATCGCTTGATCGACCTCGATCTGATTGCGACACTCGGCGACGACGATCGAGAGCAACTGCGATTCCTCGGCGGTCAGAGTCATTTCCTCTCCGGCTACCGTTCGAATCGCTATCTCCCCGTCGACGACGCGGATCTCCACGGCGGGTTGCTGCCCTGAACAGACAGCAAACGTTAGTTCAACAGGCTCTTCGGAGTCGTCCGTCTCAGACGACCGTACCTGCGAGTAAATGGGATCGACGCGTAGCGATCCGATCGGGGAAAGCTGCATCGCCCGACGAGCTGCAGGAAGATCAACTCCAGCCGCGCTAAGCGCTAGATGCGCCGGACCCCCCGGCAGGCGCAGCACTGCTGCGAACAGGTCGATCGGTTCGACTGTCACGAGCCTGCCCGGAGTGCTCGCCAGGGAGGCGTGCTCGGGTGCAGCGATCAGCACAGCGCGCAGACGGGCCGTATGTCTCTTGACCTCTCCAAGACGAACGGTCGGCGGCCTCACCTCCGTGACCTTCAACGCGAGCTGGGCCGGATCAACGTCGAGGTTGCTAAGTTGGTCCTGGAGCGCGCGCAGCTCTGGCCGACCAATGTCAGCCAGGAGGCATCCCAGTAGGCAGTCCGTGTCGACGACCGCATGCCCGACGTGAGGGCACGCGGTCGTCATGAACTTCTGGAGCCACGGGCCCGGGATCACATTCGGGCTCATTGGCACCTCAGGAAAGGATTAGCAGTAAGCGAACAGTGGATTGTGTGACACGGCCTCGGGCGAGATCCCCAGCTGCGCCGTGTAGGCGACTCCATCCATCCTGTAATACCAGGGATTATTGCCGATGCACTTCCAGACCGATCCTACGCTGTTCGAGACCTGGTTCGCCGCCAGGCTACTGGGGTTACCGTAATCTGCGTTGTAGGTACCGTTCTGCACGTTCCAGTCACTGTCGCCGGTGGGCGAGTAGTCGATCTGCTCCGCGAACTGAACGCTCGTCACAGGAAAATTGCATTGGAGGGTCATCCCGCCAGTGATGAAATGACCAGCCCCGTCGTACACGTTGTTGGGGGTTGGTGCGCCGACAACGCAATAATCCGCGTTTGGCGCAGCCTTCTCTGCGTCCCTGAGCGCCGGAAGGACCTGGGATGGATCCGACACGATGATGTAGCCGCCAGCCGACTTGGGTGCCCCAACAGTGGATGCAAATGCAGGAGTAGCTGCGGCGAAGACCGATGCGAGAATGGCTAGCGAGGACGCCAGCCTGAGCTTGTTTTGCAATGTTGTTCCTTTGAGTGGTCGTGTCGGGTGACTGGGACCGCTCAGAGCGAGCGGCTAATAACAAAGTGTCCGGCTGCTTCTCATACATTTCGCTTCGCGCACCGGAGCGAGGACCAACAAGACGCGGTAGGCGGTCGTGACTCTCTTAGGGTGATGGCGGCGGGGGAGGTATTGGAATGATGTACACGACGTGCGCCGTTTCGTTGAAACCGGGGCTGGCACAGGAGCGCGACGTACTAAAGGTTCCGCGGACTTGGATTGTCCACGTGGAGAGGTCGGCATCATCGAGCGCCTTTTGGACCGCGCTGCGAGCCTCGACGGCGTCGAGGCATGAGTGGTTCAGGGCGGCAACGACGGTGCGGCGTAAGGCGACTATCGACGGGATCGTGATCGGCGGTGTCGTCGGGGACGAGCCTGGCTGCGGGGGTATCGTGGCGACCGGCGGGGGCGGGGGCGTCATAGGTAGCAGCCCTAGGCTTTTGCAGGTCTGGGGGTTGCTGAGTTCTTGAGGAAAGACGCCGGCTATCCCGGACTTGAGGATGCAGGCGACGAGCGGCGGAGGGGTCCGAGGGGGCTTGCCCGGTAGGCGTCCTGAGCGCCAGAGTGCAGCACAGTCCCGTAGCGCTCCGTTCTCGTTTTCGGTTACCTGTGCGAGGCTCGCGCCGAGATGCGGGGCCGTGTAGCAGGCTACGCTGACCCGCTTGGTGGGTTGGTTCTTGGTGACTGCGTAGGCGATGCCGCCACTCAGCCCGACCACGCCAAGCACGCTGGCAAGGTAGACTCGCACGCGAGTCCATCTCCGTCGCGCCTTGAGCTGCTCAGGCGATGGGGTCCCTGAGTATGGGACCCCAGTGATCATCTCGAAGAGTAGTCGGGCGTGCGCTGATTGCGAAGGGTTTGGGAGTCGGCGATCGTCGACCGGGTTCGCCATTCGGATCAGTTCGTCGGGATCGAAATGGTCAGTCATTGGTAAAGTCGGACGGGAACGGAAGGTGCCCTGTCGCTTCTAAGTGTCCGGGTCTGTGGCGATCTTTCTCTAGCTCCACGCTAAATGCCTTACGGGCTCGGTGGAGGCGTATACCGACGGCGTTAACCGAGCAGCCGAGCACGACGGCGATCTGAGCATGAGGAAGCTCCTCCCATAACGCTAGCTGGAGGATCTCGACATCGGCTGGACGCAGGCGACGGAAGACGGAAGTAGCAATGGCGTGCGCTCCGTTGGCGGTGAGGGCGTCGTCGGTCGGTGCCTCTTCCGCGTGGTCAACTCGTGTTCGGATGAGCCTGGCAATGAGGCGCTCGCGGCGGGCGTCACCGCGGCGTGTGTTAGCTGATACTCGCCGGGCGACAGCGTAGAGCCAAAGCACCGCCTCCTCCGGGCGCTCGGGGACATCCCCGATCCGCCGCCAAGCGACCAAGAACGTATCCGCTGCGATGTCCTCTGCGGCAGCGCGATCACCGCAGCGGCGCAGCGCGTAGGCGACTAACGGCCCGTAGCAGGCAGCGAAGATCGCCCTGAACTGTTGCTCGACCCCACCGCTGGTCACGACCCGCCGGTCTAGTAGATGTACACCGACGACACGACGTCATCCCAGCCGGGACCCATGTCCGGCGATGATGACCACGGCCCGGTGTTGCCCGGGTACCAGTAGCCGGCGCCGTAAGTGCCCTGCGCGAGATGGAACCCGCAGCCGGTTCCAGCGAATGATACGGCCACATTGTCGAATCCGTAGTCGGACAGGTTTATCCAGTAACCCTGCCCAGTTACCTCGAGAGCCTGGCCGGTGTAATTGACGCCGGCGAAGAGGGTTACCGGGCAGTAGCTCGTGCCCACACCACTCGACGCCAGCTGAGCAGATCGGGCCCGCATCTTCGCCAACGTTGTGAAGCATTGCATCATCCCGTTCGGGACGACGAGGCACGCCCTATTTGTGTCCCAAACTGCCGACGAGCTAGCCGTAGCGACCTCGGGACCCTTAATCACCGCAGCCGAAGCATCCGCCATCGGTCCCGCAACCGACGCGGTGGCCGCTGCGAGGGCGGCAACAATTATCAGACAGCGCGTATTCATGTCATGACCTTCCGCTCTGGCGGCGGGCATCGTCCCGGCTGCCGTAAAGATTATGTCCGGAAGATAGGAAACCTTTCGCCACAACAAGTTTCCAAGGCGCCCGAGACGGTGCACGACCGAGAAAAGTCCTAGGAGCGTCCTGAAGTAGTCGTCGTTGGATTCGCGATTTGTGGGCGGGTCTGCGAGAATTCCCGAATTTGTCATGGCGCTCGGTCGGTCGAAGGTGCAGCCCCGTTTCGAGGATCCGAGGGTGTTGTTGGGGGACCGGCTGCGGGGGGTCTACTTGTTGTTGGCTGATCATGACGGGGTGATGTTCAGCGATGACTATTTCGCCGGTTTGTATAAGACGTCGAGGTTAGGTCGTCCGACGGTGCCTGCCCGGACGTTGGCCACGGGCGGCAGCGTCACCGTGCATGCCCGCGAGGACCTCCTACAAGAACACAAGGCCGCCCAGGCCAGCCCGACTGGCAGGAGGCCTACAGCGGCACCCGCCCGAAAGTGGAACGCAAGATCGCCCACTTCGTGCGCCGCGCCTGGGGTGGCCGCAAAGCCCGGGTCCGCGGCAAGACCCGCGTCGGCACCGACGCCGAAACCCGCGCCGCCGCTTGCAACTGGGCGCGTCTCGCCACCCTCGGCGTGACTCATCACGGCGGGACTGGTCAGCAGCCCCACCCTGAGCCGATCGAGTATCCCGCCCACCTCGATTGTCTCACCCCCCTGCCGGTCGCGCACGCCCGAAACCTCCCGAAATGGAGGGAATCGACCGGCAGGGAACCGGAAAGGAAGCCAGACGAGCCGCAAGACCGTCACCGGAGACACCCTCCCCGACCCGACAACCACCCCACACCGCTCGAACCTCCCCCAGACGACTCGACGACAACCCTAATTCAGGGCTCACCTAGTACGAAGTTCGGTCGCGACGCCGGCATAGTTGCACGAAGGCCTCTCGGGTTTCCGATCATCAGGCATCTCCGTCCCGAAGGCGCCGAAAGGTCCTCGCTTGACTCGGACATTATCCACACGGAAGACAGCGGGGCGAGGGCTTGATGCGCCCGTCTCCCCACCGAACCCGAGGAGGTCGAACAAATGATCCGTGCAAACAGCTATAGATACCTCGGTCGCACCGAGGCATCCCAGAAACTACCCAGAGGCAAGACACGATGGAAGGTCTTAGCCGCTGGCGTAGGCGCTTGCCTACTCCTGCCCCTTATAACGACACCTGCTGAAGCCCAAAACAGCAATCTCAACTCTGTCACCTCAGTGACCCCTTCCACGCCTCCTGGATGCACTAGAATCTTGCCTAGTTCCACAACCATGAACGCCGATGGGTCGACTACTTACCGCTTTCACTACGAAGCAGCGACAATCACGCAGGTATTACCCCCCAAAGGCTTCGACGTCGCCACCGCTACGAGCAGCGCGCTGGCCCGCTACCAAGTCCCTGTACTATCGTCCCAAGAAAGGACTCAGCTCCACGGTCCGCTGCGCGCCACCATTGGCCTCTCTGCGTGCCCGCACGTGACCGCCGGTTACGTGGGTTCAATACAGTCCGACAACTGGAGTGGAATACTTACTCCCCCGAACACGGCCAACTATGATGGTGCGAACGGCGAATTCAATCAGACGGGCTTTAGGTCGTGTCCCAATGAGAATTCTGGTGAGTCATCCTGGATTGGTATAGGTGGTTGGCTTGGGGGCCCGCTTCTCCAAACAGGAACCGTAACTCCAAATCCAAGCTCCACCGCCACAAACGAGTTCGTTGAGTGGATAGGTAAAAATGGTGCCGACAGCGGTGCCTTAACGGGAGCCGCTGTAGCACCTGGGGATCCTGTTGTATCGCAAGTGGCATGGAATCCCGGGCCATCAAATGGAAATGGGACGTTCACCTATACAACCGTCGACCTGATTTCTGACCAGTATGACTCGGCAAGCGTCTCTCTGCCAGAAAACAATTATGATCCTGCTAGCGGGCCTAGTGGAGCCACGGCAGAGGCGGTTGACGAGCGTCCTATCTGGAACCCGAGCCACGAGTATGAGGCCTTAAAACCTTTCTATAGTGGCACAGTATATTGGGATAACTTCTCAATGGGTCCGACTTCCAATCCTAGGCAGGATCCCTACTCGTCAGTCCCGTTCGACACGTTGTACATGACGAGTACAGCTAACACCAGTCAGCGGTTGGCAAACCCGACCTCGTATGGGTCAGGTTCGATTACCGATACATGGATTCAGTGTGGCGTGTGGCAGCCTGTACAGTAACGAGGCGGCCCTCCATCCCCGCTTTGATGCAGGCCACACTAGGCTCAGGGTGCAGAGGGAAACGAGATTCGTCCCGCTGCTTAGCAGTCCGCTCTCCAGCAATCGGCAATCACAGGACGTTAACTGCTGGTCCCAGCGAACCCGCCTCGCGGTGGCAGCTGCGACCATCTGTTTGTCCCTGTTGGCGGGTTGTGGCAATAATGCGATCCGCCCGCCGCCGGGGACCAGGTCCAACCTCGGCTGCGACATCGGACGCTCTGCCTCTGTCAGTTCCCTTACACCGCCATGTCGACCTGCCGGGTAACCACGTGCGTTCCATCGATTGTTCTGCGGCCGGCTGCGTCCCGCGCCAAATGCCAACGGACCTTCGTCAACCCCGGTCGAGGGCACGGCGAAACTTCGACACCGCGTCCGCGACCTCCGCCGGCCCCGCACCGTCGAGGACCATCCGCATCAGCGCCGAAGCGACGACAGCGCCGTCGGAATAGGATGCGACTTCGGCTGCCTGGTCTGGTGTGGACACCCCGAACCCCATGATGACAGGTAGGTCGGTTATGGCCTTCAGTCGCTTCGCGAGCGCCCCCGCCGACTGGGAAAGCGCTGCGCGCTCCCCCGTCACACCCATCACGTTGACCCCGTAGACGAACCCGTGCGATCGCCCGCAGATCTCGGCGAGCCGCTCATCGGAGCTGACCGGTGCGGCTAGGAGGATCGTCTCGACCCCGCTTCCCGCAGCCTGCGCCTCCCAATCGCCCGACTCCTCGAGCGGTATGTCGGCGACTATCGCCCCGCGCGCCCCGGCGGACGCTAGCTGGCGAGCGAATCGCAGGTGGCCGGCTCTCGCCACCAGGTTGTAATAGGTCATTGCCACCAGTGGCACACCGATAGGGGCTCCGGCAATGCCATCTAAGATGTTGGATGGGTTCGCGCCCGCCGCCAGCGCTGCGCCAGAGGCTTCCTGTATCGTCGGTCCGTCCATAACCGGATCGGAAAAAGGTACGCCGATCTCGACGACGTCCGCTCCGGCATCGGCCATCGCCTCGACGTAGCGGACCCAGTCGGTACCGAGTCCGCCGGTCATGTAGGTGACGAGGGCCTTACGGCCGGACCCGAGCCTTTCCCGCAGATACCGCTCGACGGCCAGTCCCCGCCCCGCATGCGAAGAGCTCACGACAGCAGCCCCATCACGGTCTCGGCGTCCTTGTCCCCGCGCCCCGACAAGGTCATCATCACCGTGGAACCAGCCGCCACCTCACCGCTTCGCGCGGCCCGGACGAGCCATGCGAGGGCGTGGGCGGGTTCGAGGGCGGGGATTATTCCTTCGGTGCGCGCCAGGAGCTGCAACGCATCGAGCACCTCGTCGTCGGACGCGGAGCGGTACTGCGCCCGGCCGTTGTCTGCCAGCCACGAATGCTCCGGGCCTATCCCCGGGTAGTCGAGGCCGGCCGAGATGGACTCGGCTTCTAGGATCTGACCCCACTCGTCTTGGAGTAGGTACGAGCGCATCCCGTGAAGAACCCCGGGGATGCCACGCCCGATAGCCGACCCGCCAGCCGCTTCGACGCCGACCAGGCGGGCTTCGGTTCCGACGAAACCTGCGAAAGTCCCTGCCGCGTTCGAGCCGCCGCCTACGCAGGCGACCACGACGTCGGGGTCCGCCCCGCCGAGGATCGCCCTGCACTGCTCGCGCGCCTCGTTGCCGACGACACTTTGGAACTCGCGGACCATCCAAGGGTAAGGGTGCGGACCCATCACCGAGCCCAGGCAGTAGTGGGTGTCGGCGACCGTCGCGACCCAGTCCCTCATTGCCTCGTTGACAGCATCCTTGAGGGTCTTGCTGCCCGAAGTCACGGGCACAACCTCGGCGCCGAGAAGCTTCATACGAAACACGTTTAATGCCTGGCGCGCCGTGTCCACCTCGCCCATGTAGACGACGCACTCCAGGCCGAAAAGGGCAGCCGCAGTGGCAGTAGCGACACCGTGTTGTCCTGCGCCGGTCTCGGCGACCATTCGAGTCTTACCCATGGCCAGCGTGAGCAGACCTTGCCCGAGGACGTTGTTGATCTTGTGCGAGCCCGTATGGGTAAGGTCCTCGCGTTTGAGCAGCACGTCGAGCCCGAGCTCGTTCGAAAGCCGCTCGGCGCGTGTGACCGGGGTCGGACGGCCGGCGTAGTCGGCCAGCAGAGAATCAAGCCTGGCCCTGAACACCGGGTCGGACCAGGCGCCACGAAACGCCGCCTCCACCTCGGCGCACGCAGGCACGAGCGACTCTGGAACGTAGCGCCCTCCGTACTCGCCGAAACGGCCCGTGGGGCCCGGATCGACCATTGCGATGTCGGCTTTCATATGTCTTCCTGCCAGTCGTATGGTCCCAGGCCGCGTGTTGGCCCGCGGCCGCCGGACGTTTGCGGAGAAGCTTTGCGGCGCTCGAAAGCGCGCGAAGCGTTGTCAATAAACTCGCGTAGTTTGATCGGGTCCTTGTGGCCTGGCGCCTTCTCGACGCCGGTCGAGACGTCCACACCGAAACATCCCGTTGTTTCGATCGCTCGCGCGACGTTTGCAGAGTTGAGGCCACCGGCGAGGATCATCCTCTCGCCTTTTGGCACGGATGCAAGCAGGGACCAGTCGAAGGTCTTTCCAGAGCCAGGTTCGACGGCATCGACGTGCAACGCGAACACGTCGAAGTCCCCGGCGTCTGCGAGTCGGGGATCGACGGCGGAAAACGCTTTGATGACAAGCGGGACCCGCCCGGCAAGCCACTTCGCCTCCGCGGGAGTCTCGTGGCCGTGGAGTTGCACTGCGTTGAGCCCGATGTAGCTGCAGATTTGCGATACGCGCTCAGGGGCTTCGTCTTTGAACACCCCGACTCTCAGCACTTCGGGCGGCAGCCGTTTGATGATGTCAGCCACCGATCGGGGTGCCACCTGGCGTTTGGACGGAGCGAAGACGAACCCGACGGCGGTCGCTCCGAGCGCTACCGACAGCAGTGCGTCCTCCTCGGTCGTGATGCCGCAGATCTTGATAAAAGACTCGCCGTCGGTCATGCCCGCTCCGGGCCGTGACCAGCCCGGGCGTGCGTGCGCCGTTGCAGCAGCGACGCGACCGCGCCCGACGGGTCGGAGGCGGTAACCAGAGATTCACCGACCAGCACAGCGTCGAAGCCGGCGTCGGCGAGCCGGGACGCGTCGTCGGGTCCAGCTATGCCCGACTCGGCGACCCTCACGCAGTCGGACGGAAGCGAAGCTGCAACCCTGACGGCGCGCTCGGTGTCCACCTGGAACGTGTGCAGGTCGCGTTGGTTGACACCGACAATCCGTGCCCCCGCTTCGATCGCCGCCTCCGCCTCCGCCTCGTCGTGCACCTCCACGAGGGCGTCCAAACCGAGCCGGGCGGCGAGCCGGGTTAGCTCCACAAGCTCGGAACGATCTAGCGCGGCGACGATCAGCAGCACAGCGTCTGCGCCCATGAGCCGGGCGTCGATCACGTCGCCGGCGCCCACGGTGAAATCCTTCCGCAGTACCGGCAGCGCCGACGCTGACCGGGCGGCGCGCAGGTCTCCGGGTGATCCGCCGAAGAACTCCGAATCGGTCAGTACCGACAGCGCTGACGCCCCGCCTTCTTCGTAGGCGGATGCTATCTCGCCGGGATCGAGGTTCGGTGCGAGGCCGGGCTTGCTCGGGCTTCTGCGTTTGACTTCGGCGATCACGGCGAGCCGGTGGACCAGCTTGATGGAATCCGCGAAGCGCCGCGCCGGGGGCATGGCCGCCGCCTCGTCTGCGAGCGCGTCCAGGTCACGGTCGTCGGCCGCGACGAGAGCGCGATGAGATGCGACTATGCGGTCCAGGTAGGTGGCCACGGGGCCCGAGCCTACAGTGTCGCTAACCGATTACCCTCACAGGGACTCCATCTGCCAGCAGCGACACTTTCGAGCCCGCCTTTCGTTCGAGGTATCCGAGACCCACCCAACCCTCCGAAGGCGAGAGGCCGACGCTCGTGATCCGCCCGGCAGCACCCGGGGACACCCCAGACGCTGCGTCGGCGTCGAACATCTCCGATCCCGGTGCCACTTCGGCTTCGAGGAGGAGCCTAACCATCTTACGGGGGACGTGGTTGCCCCGGGAATCGATGCGTGCCACTAGCTCCTGGCCGGTGTAGCAACCTTTGGTGAAGCTAACCGTCCATTCGACGATGCCGGTCTCCGCCGGGATCGTCCGTTCGGTGATCTCCGCTCCCATCCGCGGCTGGCCTGCGGCTATCCGCTGCGCCTCCACAAGCGCTGGAGCCCCCGCCAGGTCGTCGCCTGAGGCCGATAGGAGATCCGCCGCGTCCGGGAGGACGTCGTCCAGGTAGAGCCGGTCGACTCCGAGCACACCCGGCCACGGCGGCTCCGCCACGAGCGGCCCGTCGAGGTTCCACCCCGGCCCTCTAAAGCAGAGGAGCTTTGCCGGCACCGCTTCGATGTCCGCCTTCGTGCGCAGCTTGAAGCGGGCAAGGCGAGCGGCGACCGCCTCACCCCACCCCGGATCGCTTTCGAGCACCCACTCCTGTTCGCCTGGATGGAACACCCGCAGCAGCGCCACGACCCTCCCGGCGGGCTCCAGAAGCCACGACCATCTATGCGCGCCGAGGTCCATGGTCAAAACGTCCTGGGTCAGCTGGCCCTGCAAGAACTTCCCGGCTTCGGGGCCCGTGACTCGGAGCGCATCGCGCTCCGTCAGACAGTGGTAGCGGATGGCGCTGGGCGTCGGCTCGTTAGCCGGTGCAAGTCTCTCAGTCATCGACAGGACCCCCAGCGATTGGCGGCTCGACGACGCCCCCACGTGCTGCGGCGATCCGGCGCGCACCCGGCACTGCGGCTAGCAGGGCCGCCGCCTTGTTGGCGCATTCGAGGTCCTCGTCGGCGGCGTCGCTATCAGCCACTATCCCGGCGCCGGACTGCACGCTTGCGGTTCCGTCGGGCCCCACGACCATGGTGCGGATCGTGATCGCCGTGTCGAGATTTCCCGAGAAGTCGAAGTAACCGATCACCCCGGCGTAAGGCCCGCGCTTGACCGGCTCCAGCTCGTCGATGAGCTGCATCGCCCGCACCTTGGGAGCCCCCGACACAGTCCCAGCCGGCATCGTCGCCCGAAGAACGTCGACCGGTCCGAGCCCCGCCCGAAGCGTCCCCGACACCTGCGAGGTCAGGTGCATGACGTGGCTGTAACGCTCCAACGTCATCATCTCGTCCACTTTCGCCGTGCCGTAGCCGACGACCCGACCGATGTCGTTCCGGGCGAGGTCGACGAGCATCACGTGCTCGGCGCGCTCCTTCGGGTTCTCCGAAAGCTCAGCAGCGAGACGCCGGTCGTGGGCGTCGTTGCGTCCCCGGCGTCGCGTTCCGGCTATCGGCCTGGAGACCACGTTTCCCGAGGTCACCTGAACCAAAGGCTCGGGCGACGAGCCGACGAGGGAAAGCTCCGGGTGGCGCAGGAAGTACATGTAAGGGCTGGGGTTGACCTGGCGGAGGGAGCGGTACAGGTCGAAAGGCTCGGCCTGCAGGTCGACGTCGAATCGCTGCGAGAGGACCACCTGGAATATGTCGCCTGCGAGGATATAGTCCTTCGCGGCGTCGACCGACGCTGCGTACATCTCCTTCGTGGTCCGCCTCGTGAACACGGGCAGCTCGTCGAAGCGCTCGGGCGGTGCGACGAGAGGCTCGTCGAGCGGCGAGGCGCCTTTGCGGGCGAAGCTGTCCAGACGGCGTACAGCTTCGTCGTAGAGCAGGTCACAGGCCTCCCGGTTGCCTTGCGCGTCTGCGGGCACCGGGACCGCCTCTATGAGGGTTACCCGCTGGCGCCAGTAGTCGTAGGCGGCGACTTCGCCGACGACCGACAGGATCGCATCGGGATATCCTGTCTCGTCTGGAGGGGCCGAGCCGAGGCGTTCGACCTCCCGTACTACGTCGTAGCCGAGGTATCCGACGACGCCGCCCTGCAGCGGCGGCAGTTCCTCGATCAAAGGTGAGCGGTACTCGGCGAGGAGGGCTTCGAGCGCCGCGAGGGTACCTTTGTCCCGAGGAATCGACGAAGGCAGCGAACCTTCCACTACCAGCTCGCCACCGCGGCCGATGATCGTCGCCGTCGGGTTGCGCCCGATGAAAGACCACCTTCCAAGCTGTTGGGAGTGCTCCACCGACTCGAGGAGGAATGCCCGACCCGTCGGGTCGGCCGCGGTCAGACGGGCGAACGCCGCTACGGGGGTGGTCAGATCGCCGAGCAGCTCGAGCCAAACCGGCACGACGCTGAAAGTGGAGGCGAGCGAGGCGAACTCCTCGCGCGACGGGCGTATCACAGCTCCTGCGGCGAACCGAACTTGCGGTAGAAGCAGGAGCGGTTACCGGTGTGGCACGCGCCTGCTCCTTCCTGTTCCACTTCGAAGAGCAAAGTATCGCCGTCGCAGTCGTAGAACGCCTCGCGAACCCACTGGCGCTCCCCGGATGTATCCCCTTTGCGCCAACGTTCGCTCCGGCTTCTCGACCAGAACACTGTCCGCCCGGAGGTGAGCGTTTCGTCGAGCGTGTCGGCGTTCATCCACGCCATCATCAGCACCTGCTTGGTTTCGTGGTCCTGGACGATCGCGGGCACAAGCCCGTCGGCGTTGTAGGCGATCGACGCCAGTTGCTCTGACGTGGCGCCGAGCGGGGCAACAAAACCCGCCTCTCGCAACTGCATGGATGATCCGTCCGACATGGCCTCCATGCTAGGGGGCGCAGCGGGCGGAAACTTGAGGCAAAACGCACGGCCCGGAGCGTTCCTACAGGTACAGCCCGGTGCCACCGGCCGCCCGCTCGGAAGCGACAGCGTGGATGTCACGTTCGCGCAGGATCAGGTAGTCCTCGCCTTGGACCTCCACTTCGTAGCGGTCTTCGGGGTTGAAAAGCACCTGGTCACCAGCCTTGATGGTCCTGACGTGCGGGCCGGTTGCCACCACCTCAGCCCAGGCGAGACGCCGGGCGACCTGCGCCGTGGCGGGGATCAGGATCCCGGCGCGCGACCGGCGCTCCCCTTCGGAGCGGGGAATCTGGACGAGCACACGGTCGGTGAGCATCTCGATGCCCTGCTTGGACGGCAACGCCTTTTGGTTAGAGGTCTCTTCCTTGCCCGTAGCGTTCATCGGTTCACGCTACCGCGCCGGGGGTCCCGGCGGCCGGACGGTGACCCCTGCGGCAGCTAGCGCTGCCTTGGCTTCGGCGACCGTGGACTCCCCGTAGTGGAAGATCGACGCCGCAAGCACGGCGTCCGCCCCTCCTTCGACGGCGCCCTCGACGAGGTGGTTCAAGTTTCCGACTCCGCCGCTCGCGACGACAGGGATCCCGACTGTCTCGACGACCGCGCGGGTCAGCTCCAAGTCGAATCCCGTCCTGGTCCCGTCGCGGTCCATAGAGTTGAGGACGATCTCCCCGGCTCCAAGTCTTTGCACCTCGGCTGCCCATTCGATGGCGTCGCGACCTGTCGGTCTGCGACCTCCGTGGGTGTACACCTCGAAATGGCCTCCGCTTCGACGGACGTCCATGCCCACGACCACGCACTGCGACCCGAACACCGAAGCGACGTCCTCGATCAGTGCCGGCCGAGTTACCGCCGCGGAGTTGACGCTCACTTTGTCGGCGCCGACGCGCAGAAGGGCACGGGCGTCGTCTACGGTGGCCACTCCCCCTCCAACTGCCAGCGGGATGAACACCTGCTCTGCCGTGCGCGCCACGACGTCGATCATCGTCCGCCTTCCCGCCGACGACGCTGTAATGTCGTAGAAGACAAGCTCGTCGGCGCCTTCCAGGCCGTAGCGGGCGGCCAGCTCGACGGGATCACCGGCGTCGGCCAGGTTCGCGAAGTTCACTCCTTTGACGACCCGCCCGTCGTCGACGTCCAGGCAGGGAATCACCCTGACCGCCCTCACCGAGCCTCCTTGGAGGACAGCAAGGTAAGTGCCCCGCCGACGTCCAGGCGACCCTCGTATATAGCCTTTCCTGCGATAATCCCGCCGAGGCCGTCGAGGACCACGAGTGCGGCCACGTCGTCGATCGACCCGACTCCACCGGACGCAATGACGCAGCAGGCCCCCTGGTTACCGGCCGCCCTTGTCATTTGGATCACTGACGCCAGCCCGACCAGGTCGGGACCGGCCATGCGCCCGTCGCGGGCTATGTCAGTGACGATGAGCGCCGCCGCGCCGCCCTCGATCGCCGGGCCTACAAGATCCTCGAGACGTCGACCGGACCGCTCGGTCCAGCCGCGCAGGCGGACCTCCCCGGCGCGGTGGTCCAGGCCCATCGCAACGCGACCCGGCCAGCGCGAGGCGATCCGGCGAACCAGCGTCGGGTCTTCAATCGCGGCAGTACCGACCACGACCCGGGCGACCCCGGAGTCAAGAAGCTCGGCGGCGTCCTCTACGCTTCGGACCCCTCCCCCCGCTTGCACCGACACCCCGTCAGGCGCGACCGTCGAAGCGATTTCTGCGACGACACGACGGTTGACTGGGTCGCCCGTCCTGGCAGCGTCGAGGTCTACGACATGTATCCACCGTGCCCCCAATGCGGCGAACCCCGCTGCGACGCGCACTGGGTCGTCGTCGTAGACGGTCTCGGTGGCGTAGTCGCCTTCCACCAGGCGCACGCACCGGCCGCCTATCAGGTCTATCGCCGGGTACAGATCCACTACGACGAAACCGGTGTCGATGACGGCAACCCGGCGCGTTGCGAAGCAATACCAGCGAAGTTCGAGAGTATGGCGAGCCCGACGTCGCCGGACTTCTCCGGGTGGAACTGCGTTGCCCACAAAGATGGTGCAGCCACAATCGCCGCGACGTCTGTACCGTACTCGCATGTCGCAATGACTCCGGGGCCGTCAGGTGCAGCGTACGAGTGCACGAAGTAGACCCAAGGCTGCGGAGCGATCCCGGCGAGAAGCGGATCGGAGCGGTCTTTGATGTCGAGCGTGTTCCATTGCATCTGCGGTCTCTTGACATCGTCGGGGAGTCGCCTGACCACTCCTTCGAGGATGCCAAGTCCGTCGATCTCAGGCGACTCTTCGGATCCTTCGTAGAGCATCTGCATCCCGACGCAGATACCCAGGAATGGGCGACCCACCCGGATCGCTTCGCGGACCGCGCTCTCCAGGCCGCACGAGCGCAGGCCCTGCACGCATGCACCGAAATTTCCGACCCCCGGCAAAACAACAGCGTCAGCCGACACGGCGACATCCGGGTCGCTTACGAGGCGCGCGTTCGCACCCACGTGCAGAAGGGCCTTTTCGGCAGAACGGAGGTTTCCGATGCCGTAGTCGAGGACTGCTATCAAAGCGTGCCTTTGGTGGACGGGACGCTGCCGCCATCTATGCGCACCGACTCACGCAGCACCCTAGCCACGGCTTTGAACGTCGCTTCGATGATGTGGTGCGTGTTGCGACCGGAGACCATCCGGATATGAAGGGTGATGCCAGAAGTAGTGACGAAAGCTCGCCAGAATTCCTCCGTCAGTTGAGGGTGGAACGGCGGGTTACCGAGAGGTGACGCGTCGGGACCACCGTGGTCGATCCCGTAGACGAGGAACGGCCGTCCCGACAGGTCGATTGCTACTGCGATGAGCGCCTCGTCCAGTGGCAGTTCGATGGACGCGAACCGTCTGACCCCCGCCTTGTCCCCGAGCGCCTCCCTGACACATTCGCCGAGTGCCAAACCGACGTCCTCGACGGTGTGATGCGCGTCGACTTCCAGGTCGCCGCTCGCCGAAACTGTCATATCGATCCCGCCGTGGCGGCCGAGCTGGGCGAGCATATGATCGAAGAATGGCAGTCCTGTCGCCACTTGCGTCTGCCCGCTCCCGTCGAGGCAGATCTGCACGCTGACGGTGGTCTCTTTGGTGGTGCGTGAGCGCTGCGCCGCCCGGGTCATAGGACGTCCTCGAGAGCAGCAATGAACATGTTGTTTTCCTCTCGGGTTCCGACGGTCACCCGAAGGCAACCGGACAGGCCAGGCCAGCTCGACGTGTCGCGCACCAGCACGCCGGCATCGACGAGTCCCTGCCACACCTCGCCGGCTTTGCGGGTTTCGGGGCGAAAGAGGATGAAGTTCGCAGAAGAAGGCCACACTGTCACACCGAGCGACTCGAGTGCGGACGACAGGCGGCGACGTTCGGCGACGACTGCGGCCACGCGTGCCTGCATCTCGTCGTTGTAACGTACGGCGAGGCATCCTGCCGCCTGCTTCAAGGCGTCCAGGTGGTAGGGCAACGCAACCCGCTCCAACGCCTCCACCACCGGGGCTGGGCCGACCAGGTAACCGAGGCGGAGGGCCGCCATCGACCATGTCTTGGAGAACGTGCGGGTCACGACCAGCGGGACGTCGTCGTCGACAAGCGAGATCGCCGACCAGTCTGCGAACTGGCCGTACGCCTCGTCTACGACGACGAGACCCGCAGCGCCTTCGAGCACCGCCCCGGCAGTCGTCGGATCGACAGAATTGCCGGTCGGATTGTTGGGCGAGCACAGGAACGTGATATCGGGTCTCGAAGCAGCGTTGAGCTCCGCCACATCGGCAAGGTCAAGTTCGAAGTCCTCCCGCCTGCGTCCCTCCATCACCGCCGTCGAAGTCAAATGAGCGATATGGCTGTGCAGCGCGTACGTCGGTTCGAACACGGCAGCGCTCCTGCCAGGGCCGCCGTAGGCGAGGCAGACCGACTGCAGCACCTCGTTGGATCCGTTGGCGCAGAAGACCTGCTCCGGTCGCACACGGTGCAGTTCCGCCAACGCCTCGCGCAGTCGCGTGGCGGAGCGGTCGGGGTAGCGGTTGTAGCGGACCCGCGTCGCTTCGGCGGCGAGCGCCTCCACCCACGCGTCGGGCGGGGGGAACGGCGACTCGTTCGTGTTGAGCCTGACGGCCACGTCGACTTGGGGCGAGTGGTATCCCTCGCGAAGCGACAGGTCAGGACGGCACGGGGGCAGCGTCACGACTGCGATACCCTCATCGTCACAGAAAGGGCGTGTGCGGCGAGACCCTCTGACAAAGCCAATGCCTCCACTGGAGCGGCCAAGCGTTCGAGGCCGGCTCTTGACACCTCTACGACGTGGATCTGCTTGCAGAAGTCGTCTACGCGCAGCGCGTTGGAGAACCTCGCGCTGCGGGCGGTCGGAAGTACGTGGTTCGGTCCTGCTGCATAGTCGCCGACGCTCGCAGGTGCCCAAGGTCCGACGAACACGGCTCCCGCGCTCATGACCTTGCTGACAAGTGCCGCCGCGTCGGCGCACATCAGCTCGAGGTGCTCGGCTGCGATGACGTTCGCTGCCTGCATCGCCTGGTCCGGCCCGTCCACCAGCACGCAGAAGCCCCCGCGTTCGAAAGTCGCCTCGATCGCCTGTCGTCTCGGGGACTGGGCAGTGATGCGGGCGACCTCGCCGGCGATGCGCTTGGCAGCATCTTCGGACCATGTGATCAGGTAGGAAAGGCCGTCCGGACCGTGCTCGGCCTGCACCACCAGGTCGACTGCGGCAAACGACGGGTCCGTCGTGTCGTCCGCGACGACAGCGACCTCCGACGGGCCCGTGAACGCAGACGGCACTCCGACCGCCCCCTGTCCTGCGACCATGCGCTCTGCGATCGCCACGTACCTGTTGCCCGGTCCAACTATCACGTCGACGGCCGGCACCGACTCGGTGCCATAGGCGAGAGCGCCGATAGCCTGTGCGCCCCCGACGCGGTACACCTCGTCGACGCCAGCGACGGCCGCGGCGGCAAGCACCGACGTTGCGATCTTGCCGTCCGGTCCTGGCGGGCTGCACATCGCCAGCTCAGCGACACCTGCGACGCGCGCTGGGATCGCTGTCATGAGGACGGTGGAGGCAAGCGGTGCGAGGCCGCCGGGAACGTATAGGCCCGCCCTTTCGACCGCCAACCGTAGCTCTGTAACTTTTACACCGTCGCGCTCGTATGAGGAGTCGTCGTGGATTTGCGAACGGTGATAGTCGCCGATGTTGTCGGCTGCTGCTTCGAGAGCGTCGCGCAACGACGGGCTTATATCTCCGAGCGCAGCCTTTACCTCGGCAGCCTCGACTCGAAGCGATTCGAGGCGGACCCGGTCGAAGCGTTGCGTGGCATCCAGGAGCGCCACGTCACCTCTCGCCTTGACGTCCGCCAGAATGGACCGGACGACTTGGGCAGCGTCCTCGTCGTCGACGATCTCGGGGGCGGGAAGCAGCTTCGTGAGCGCGCCTGTCCGTCCGCGAAGATCGACCGTTCGAAGTACACCGGAGAGCACGGCGCCGGGTGACGCCGCAGGTTCGTGAAGGGGGGCCATTTGGTCCATGATGGTACCGCTATGTCCACCGACGCCGAACTCAGCTCAGCTTCCAGCCGCCTTCACGAGCTGATAGGCCGGATCACCGAGATAGCTGAGGGGCTTGGCTCGGAGGATCACGAGGGGCTCGGGACGGAGCTTTTCGAGGTCGAGCGGGCGCTTCGCTCGGCACAGCGCCGCCTCGAACGCTTGATCGGGCACTAGGCGCCCCCGCGGGCTTGTCGATCGCCGCGGGCTTGTCGATCGCCGCGGGCTTGTCGATCGCCGCGGGCTTGTCCGTCGGCGCCTTACGGGTCGGCGCCTTACGGGTAGGCAACGATGCAGAAGGGCAGATGTCGGCCAGCGCGCAGTCGGCGCAGCGGGGGCGCCGCGCGATGCAGACTCGCCTGCCGTGGAGTATCAGCGTAAGGCCGAACGACCCCCAGTTACGTGGCGGGAGCAGCGCGCATACATCGGATTCGATCCGAACGGGATCGGTGGACTCGGTCAAGCCGAGCAGTTTCGTGAGCCGTGCCACATGGGTGTCCACAGCAAGGCCGGGGAGGTCGAACGCGACGCTCCGGATCACGTTGGCCGTCTTTCGGCCTACCCCGGGCAGGCTGACCAGGTCGTCCATGGCCGTCGGTACCTCGCCAGCGAACCTCTCGTCCAATTCCCGCCCGAGGCCGATGAGGCTCCGTGCTTTAGCCCGAAAGAACCCGGTCTGGTGGATGATCTCCTCGAGCTCGCCCGTCTCGGCACAAGCAAGGTCAGCCGGGGTCGGGTATCGGGCGAACAGCGCAGGCGTGACCGAATTGACGCGGATATCTGTGGTCTGCGCGGACAGCACGGTCGCCGCTAGGAGCTGGAACGGGCTGTCGAACGCAAGCTCGCACAGGTCCGCAACGCTGCCCGGATAGCAAGCGGCGAGCCTGCTGTGAGCCTCACGGGCACGTCCAGGTAAGGTTCGGGGTCGGACCACCCTGCAAAGATAGGGCGTCCGAGGCTGTAGGACACGCGAGACGTTCCCCCAAACCTTTGCCGGTAGCCTGCAGGAGTGCGGCGCATCCAGGTCAAGTCGAGGTTGGACGACGTGGAGGTCGCGGCAGTATCAGCACTCCTGGGCGCCGCAGAGTCTGCTGATGGTCACGCACCGATCGACGAGCACGCCTGGCTGGACCTTGTCCAGGGGGGAAGATCGGGGTTCGCGGCGCTCGTGGCCTGGGACGACGATCACGATCATCCGGTCGGTTACGCGCAGGTGAGTCGCGGGACGGACAGCTGGAGCGTGGAATTCGTCGTCGAACCGCACCACCGGACGCCCGGCAACGCGATCGCTTCCGATCTCCTCGAGCGGGCAGTCGACGTGGTGGCAAAAGCCGGCGGTGGCCACGTGCACATGTGGGTCAACCAGGCCCGTCCCGAACACGACCGTCTCGCCGCGTCGATCGGTTTGGCCAGGGGACGCACCCTCTACCAGATGCGCTGCCCTCTTCCCCTGGGCGCCCCGGAAAGCCATGTCCGGCCTGAGGATCGCCAGGTTGCAGGTGGGATTGCCACCAGAGGCTTTCGCGTCGGCATCGACGAGAACGAGTGGCTCGCGGTAAACAACCGTGCTTTTCACTGGCATCCCGAACAAGGCGGGTGGGACCTCGACACGATCAAGCAGCGAGAGGCGGAACCTTGGTTCGACCCTGAGGGCTTTCTGCTGCACGAAGACGCCGAGGGCCACCTCGACGGGTACTGCTGGACGAGGATCCACGCCGATCACGACCCGCCCCTCGGCGAGATATACGTCATCGCAGTCGACCCCGAGGCCGCCCGCCCACCCGGACTCGGACGGCGGCTCGTTGACGCCGGCCTCGACTACCTCTACCGACGAGGCTTGCGGACGGGGATGCTTTACGTCGATGCCGGAAACGTCAGAGCCGTCAAGCTCTATGTGGACATGGGCTTCGTCGTTAACCATGTCGACCAGGCGTACGTCGGCGATGTGGCCACATCTGGCATCGTCGAACCGATTGCCGGGGACCAGATATGACCGTCCCCCCCGCCCGCCTGGCGGCTGTCGCGAGAGACCCCCTGAGCGCTCCCGCCGGGCGGGTTGACACGCTAGCCGCCGTCAAGCCGCTTCGACTGAGGCCGCCGGGCGCCGGGCGCGGCCTTTACGACCTGAGCCTGGAGGAGCTGTCCCACCTGCTCGCAGACCAGCCGCCTTACCGGCTCCGCCAGGTGTGGGAGTCGCTTTACCGCCAAGCCGCCTTGCCCGAACAGATGACCGTGCTACCCAAGAATCTGCGCCAGCGCCTCTCCGAAACCGTGCCCGCAGCGCTCCGGCTGGTATCGGAGTCCGTGTCTAGCGACACCCAGACCGTCAAGTGGCTTTGGGCAGGTAACGACGGCGTCGGCGTCGAGACGGTCCTCATGCTCTACCAGGACCGTGCGACAGCTTGCGTTTCGAGCCAGGCCGGCTGCGCCATGGGATGCAAGTTCTGCGCCACCGGCCAAGCCGGACTCGCCCGCCATCTTTCACCCGGCGAGATCCTCGAGCAGGTCGCCGAGGCCCGCCGACGGGCCCTTCCGCGGAGGCTCACGAACATCGTCTTCATGGGGATGGGAGAGCCGCTGGCAAACTACGAGAGGCTGTGGGCGTCGATCGAACGGATCCACAACGACATGGGCATCTCGGCCAGGCACATCACGGTGTCGACTGTCGGGATCGTCCCCGGCATCCGGCGCATGTCTCACGAGGCGCTTCCCGTCAACCTCGCCGTCTCGCTGCACGCAGCAAACGACGCCCTCCGCGACCGCCTTGTGCCCATAAACCGCCGTTACCCGCTTTCGGACCTGGTCGAGGCGTGCAGGCAGTACCGGGCGGTCAAGAACCGCCGCCTCAGCTTCGAGTGGGCTTTGATCGACGGCGTCAACGACAGCCCCTCGGACGCCAGGGAGCTGGCCGATATCGCATACGGCCTCGGCGCACACGTCAACGTGATCCCTCTCAACCCGACGGACGGCTTCGCATTCCGTGGCACCCCTCCCGGCGGGGTGAGACGCTTCCGGGACGAGCTCTCGGCCTTGGGAGTCAACGTGACCGTCCGCCGCAACCGTGGGACCGAGATCGACGCTGCGTGCGGCCAGCTGAGTTTGCGCGACACGAGAGCGTTGACTCCGTCTCAGGGACCGGGAGAAAAGGACGTCGGGGGCACCGAGCAGTCTTCGGAGACTTCGCTCTCAGCTGTCGAAGCCTGATAATCAGCGAAGGCGCACACCGTTGTTCCCTCCGGTAGTGCAAAAATAGAACCATGGCTTCCACTTCGATTCGCTGGCTGGACAAGACCCAGCCGCAGACACTGATGATGGCCACGGTCATCATGTACATAAACGCAGCGTTCGGTCTGCTCGACGGCGAGCTTTTCACCCTTGGTGGCATCGGCGCCCTGGTCGTGATCGGGCAGGCTGCAGCGGGCTTGGGGATAGCTAACGAGAAGAAGTGGGGCTACTGGCTCGGAGTCGGCGTCACAGTCCTGTTCCTTGCGATCCTGGTCCAGTATTTCTCCTTCGTACAGCTGGTCAACCTCCTGTTCTACGGGGCTCTCCTGGCGCTACTCCTGCATCCTCAAAGCCGGGCGTACCGCAAGACCTGGTTTCGTTGAGCAAGTCGGACTTGGCGTAGCCTGATCGCATGACAACGACGATCGAAGGTATCGAGGGACTCAAAAGCCACGTCGGCCAACACCTGGGGTACAGCGACTGGAAGGTGGTCACCCAGGAGCAGGTGAACCTATTCGCTGACGCCACCGGAGACCATCAGTGGATCCACGTGGACCTGGAGCGCTCGAAGTCCGGTCCGTTCGGCGGACCTATCGCCCACGGTTACCTGACTTTGTCGTTGACCCCAACGCTTCTCGCCGAGGTCATGGCAGTGTCGGGTATCTCGATGGGAATCAACTACGGCGTCGACAAGCTGCGCTTCCCGTCGCCGGTTCCGGTGGGATCGAAGTTGCGAGCCGGCGTGGAGCTCGCGAGCGTCGACGACGTGTCCGGCGGCGTTCAGGTGAAGCTGATCGTCACCTACGAGGTCGAGGGTGCGACCAAGCCCGCCTGCGTCGCCGAGATCCTCTTCAGGTACTACCTCTGATCGCTTCTTTACCTCAAGGCGACGAGAAGGTGCGCGCTGTGCGCACCATGTTCGATACCATCGCCCCACGCTACGATCTCGTGAACCGGCTGATGACGTTCGGGATAGACAGGTGGTGGCGGCGAATCGCTGTCAGGGCCTTGTCTGTGGCGCCCGGATCGGTCGTCGTCGACTTGGCTTGCGGCACAGGAGACCTTTGTTGCGACCTCGAACGAGCGGGAATTCAACCCGTCGGCGTCGACTCGTCGCTCGGTATGCTCACCCACTTCCGGTCGGTCTCGCCAGTTGTGCAGGGCGATGGACTCGCTCTCGGACTAAGAGACAGCTCGCTCGACGGCGCAATATCGGGTTTTGCGCTCCGGAATTTCGTCGCGCTCGAACCGGTATTCGACGAGCTTTCGAGGGTGCTGCGGCCGGGCGGTCGTATAGCTCTCCTCGACGTCGCGGTCCCGAAGAATATCGTGCTGCGTGAGACCCACGGTTTCTACTTCAACAAGGTCGTGCCCCAACTCGGCGCGCTCCTATCGGACCGGGACGCCTACTGCTATCTGCCGAAGTCCGTTGCGTACCTGCCGCCCGCGGATCGGATCCTCGACATGCTCGACGGCGCCGGTTTTGGGTCCATCCGCCACCGGTCGCTATCGGGAGGTATCACGCAACTGATCACCGCCACCCGTCGCGTGATTCCTCGATGAGTACGCATCCGCTCGCCGCCCACGAAGCAAAGATGGTGGCCACCACAGTCGTCCTCGACGATCCTCCGAAGCTGATCGAAGCAGCTGGAGAAGACGGCTGGCTGTTCGCCACGGGCGACGTCGGCCTCGCCGGGCGCGGTGAGGCCCTGCGAATCGAGCTCCCCGGCGGCGTAGCAGACCCGGCTGGGCGTGCAGCGGTCAGCGCAGCGCTTGGCAGCATCGAATGCACGGATCCGCTGCGCCTCCCGGGGTGCGGCCCGATAGCTATCGGCGCTTTGGCTTTCGACCCGGAGGAACCGGGCCACCTCGTGGTACCCGCAGAGATCTTCGGCTCGGACGGGTCCGTGTCCTGGAAAACCACCGTCACGCCTTCCGTCGAAGCTCCACGAGCCGCGCGCCCGGGGCCGTCCCCCGAGCGATTCGACCTCTCCCCGACGATGGCCCACTCCGAGTGGACCGAGCTGGTAGCAGAGACCGTCCGCCAGATCGATGCGGGGGCCTTTGCCAAGGTTGTCCTCGCACGCTGCATAGAGATCGAAGCAGACCGCCCCTTCGTGATCTCCGAACTTCTCGAGCGCCTAGCCGCGCTCTACCCATCGTGCACGGTCTTCAAAGTCGACGACTTCCTCGGGGCGAGCCCCGAGCTGCTCATCAGGCGTTACGGGGTCGAAGTGGAGAGCCATCCTCTGGCCGGGACCGTCGCAAGGAGCGGGAACACCGTTGGCGATGAAGCCCTGATTCGGGCGCTCATGACAGCCCGCAAGACACGCAGGGAGCACAGGGTGGTCGTCGAGGCGATCGCAGGAAGCCTTGCGTCGGTCTGCGAATCGCTCGATGTCCCCGAGACTCCGTCAGTTATGTCGTTGCGCAACGTTTCGCATCTCGCTACGCGGATCACGGGCCGGCTTTCGCCGCAACCACCCGGGGTGCTGGATCTTGTCGCCCGGATTCACCCCACCCCAGCAGTCGGCGGATCTCCGACCGATGCCGCTCTTCGGTATCTTCAAAAAGTCGAGGGTTTCGAGCGCGGACGATACGCCGGCCCGGTCGGTTGGCTCGACAGTCGGGGAGACGGCTGCTTCGTTCTTGGTATCAGAAGTGCCGAAGTCGCCGCCAACAGGGCGCGGATCTTCGCTGGCAACGGCATCGTGGCCGGTTCGGACCCAGCGAGCGAGTTGACGGAGACGCAGCTGAAGCTCCAGGCGCTCCTCGCCGCTCTCGTACGCCCGTAGCAACTCCAAGCCAGCCAAGCAGCCCGCACCAAGAGGGCGCGCTTAGCTGACGGAGCCGGCGAGTGTAGCGAGCGCCCGACGAATGTCGTCAGCTATCCGGTCGTGGTCGGCAACGTTGGCCAACCGGTTGGAGCCGACCACGCCGATTCTCACCCCGGAGTTGGATCCGGCACCGTCAAGATAACGTTCGAGTGATACCCTGTCGGCAATCCGCTCGGAAGGTACTCCGTATGCGCCCGCAAGTGTCGCGAGGTCGACGTCGTGCGGCGTCCCCCAGTAACTCTCGAAGCGTTCCGGAGGCATGGCCCGGGCGTAGGGTAGGAACGAGAAGATCCCTCCCCCGTCGTTGTCGACCGCCAGGACACTGAGGTTCACATCTCGACGAGCCGCCCAGAGCAGGGCCCCGGCGTCGTATAGAAACGCGAGGTCCCCGACGAGCGCAACGACCGGACGTCCCCCGCAGCCGAGCGCGACGCCGAGAGCGCTGGAGAGCACCCCGTCAATCCCATTGGCTCCCCGGTTGGAGAGAACCGTCACTCCGCTACGGGCCGCCGCGAACCACTCGACGTCACGTACCGGCATCGACGATGACACGAACAGGATGCCGCCGTCGGGCAGCGAGGCGAGGGTGGCCCTGGCGATCGCCGGCTCGGAGAAGGCCAACTCGCCGTCCTTGCCGAGCAGGCTCTCGAGTACCCGCCCCGCAGCGTCATCGGCGTGCCTCCAATACGAGGCCCAGGTCCCCCTGGTCTTCGTAGCACCCCGACCAGCGCCATCTGCGAGGGCCGTCACGACCGCCGATGGGGACGCGGCCAGGACTTGCCACGCTTTGCGGTCCGGGTCCAACCAGCGGCCGCGCTCGTCGACGAGCACCTGCGGGATGGCGTCGTCAAGGCCCGCAAGCCAGCTTCCGAGCACCTTCGACGCCCAGGGAGCACCGAGCCGCAAGACCACTTCCGGCACCAGACTGCTCACCTGCGGGCAGCGCAGCAACTGATCTGCAGCAGCAACCACGAAGGGGTGTCTCACCCGGAGCCCAGAACGCGGATCGGCGAGGACGGGCCAGCCGAGACGTTCAGCGCCGTCAAGGATCGCGTCCCGCTCGGCATCATCCGATACGGCTCCTTCGCCTGCGACTATCAGACCGCGCCCGGCCAGGCCGCTGACCGCACCAGCGGCGCGACGTGCACCGTCTCCTTGGCGCGATGACAATGTGGCTTTCAATCGACCGACTACGCCGGCAGGCGCTCCTGTCGCCAGGTCCTCATCTAAGGCATGCCACGCCTTTCCACCTGGGCGACCCGACGGAAGACCGACAGAAGAGGCCGACCCGAGCAGCGGTTCACGGAAAGGAAGGTTGAGATGAACAGGGCCCGCGCCTTTGACAGCCTCGACGACACAGCGTGACGCAACCGACCGCCACGTCGCCGCCGACGCAAGGTCGGCAACCCCCGGGTCGAACGCCCAACGGGTCGTCGAGCCGAACAGTCCATGCTGGTCGACTGTCTGCGGTGCGCCGACGTCGTGCAGTTCGGGGGGACGGTCGGCGGTGACCACTATCAGTGCCACCCCCGCCTGGGAGGCTTCCACGACCGCCGGGTGCATCTCGACCGCCGCCGTACCGCTCGTGGTGACGGCGATCACCGGCCGGCGGCCAGCGAGGCTCGCCCCGAGCGCTACGAAGCCGGAGGAGCGCTCGTCGAGCACGACGGTGACCCGGATGCGCTCCTCGGCATGGAGGGCCACCACCATCGGCGTCGAGCGCGACCCGGGCGACACGATCGCATCGGTGACACCCGCTCGGGCCCACTCGTCGCACAGGACGGCGCAGAAAGCCGCCTGGACGTCCGCCTGCGTCACCGCCGGCTGCGTCAAACCCGAATCCCCACGAAAGCGCACTCCGGAGCCGCCACAGTG
>JAJZDJ010000002.1:65015-72811 GCA_021828685.1 Actinomycetes bacterium
GCTCCCCGCCCCCCTCTGGCCTGTCCAGCATCAGCGCTCCTCTCCTGGCATCATCATGGCGTGGAAGCCGACCTTTACGTCGACGTGCGCAATCCGGGGGCGGGCCTGCGTCTCGCGCTCGTACACGGATTCACCCAGTCGACCCTTGCGTGGGCCGGCATTCGGGAGGACCTCAGCGACGAATTCGAGACGGTCGCGCTCGACGCCCCTGGCCATGGGCGATCCGCCGATGTCAAAGCTGGCCTCCGATACGGCGCCGAACTGATGACGAAAGCGGTCCTCGCAGCCGGATCGGGCGGTCCCGCGGTTTGGGTCGGCTACTCGATGGGTGGACGGTTCGCTCTTCATATAGCGCTCGCCAATCCCCGAGCCGTGACAGGTCTCGTACTCGTGAGCACCACCGCGGGCATTGACGATCCATCCGAGCGGTCCACTAGGAGAACGTCCGATGCCGCCCTCGCAGAGCAGGTAGAACGGGATGGCCTCGAAAGGTTCGTCGCCTGGTGGCTCGCGCAGCCGATCTTCTCCTCGCTCCCCGTTGCTGCCGCAAACATCGAGTCACGCCTCGGCGGCTCCGCAGCCGGTCTGGCTTCCAGCCTGCGCTTAGCTGGGAGCGGCACATTCGACCCGCTCTGGGAATCCTTACACGACCTGGAAATGCCGGTTCTGGTCGTCGCCGGGGAACTCGACTCCAAATACTGCCTTCTCGCGCGGCGCCTCGTCGACGCCATAGGAGCAAACGCCGACCTTTTGATCATTCCCGGTTCGGGCCACGCCTGCCATTTGGAGCGACCCGACGAGTTCGTCAAAGGCGTCACGAACTGGATCGCACGTCTGCGCAGCGAACATTGAGCACGAAACGGCAATAGACCACACCGAGCCGGCACCCTACGATTGAGCATTCCGTGTTCAAAGCCAAAGGCCGACGGCCAGCGCCAGACCAAACGCCAGTTGCGCGCGTCCCGTCTCGCCCAGGACTTCGATCAAAGCCCTGCCCGATGTCCCAGCCAGCACCTTCCGTGCGGGTATCACCGCAAGGGGCACCGCCGCAACAGCGAGTAGGGCGCCCACTTTCCACGCCGCTACACCGGCCGCGAAGGCAAAAGGTAGCGCCATGCAACCAACATAGACACGCCTCGTCGCAGACGCCCCGACGCGAACGGCCAGCGTCAGCTTGCCCGACACGGCGTCGCCTTCGACGTCTCGGAGGTTGTTGACCACCAACAGTGCAACCGCGAAGAGTCCCGAAGCGGCCCCAGCCAAACCGGCCACCGCGGTGAGCCGGCCGAGTTGGATGTAGGCGGTGCCGGCGGTGGCCACCAACCCGAAGAACACGAAGACGAACAGCTCACCGAATCCGGCATACCCGTAAGGCTTGGGGCCGCCGGTGTAGAACCATCCCGCCGCTACGCAGGCCGCTCCGACGGCGATAAGCCACCAGCCGGCGTACGCCGCTATAACGAGACCGGCGACCCCGGCGACACCGAAGCTGATCATCGCCGCCCGCTTCACCTGGGAAGGGCTGCGCAATCCTGAGGCGACGAGTCGAAGTGGCCCCACCCGGGCAACGTCGGTTCCACGCACTCCGTCGCTGTAGTCGTTCGCGTAGTTCGTGCCCACCTGCAAAGCGATTGCGACCACCAAAGCGCACAACGCCCGCCACCAGATCACCTGGCCGCCTGCCTTGGCGACGGCTGTACCTATGATGACCGGGACCGCCGACGCCGGAAGCGTGCGAGGCCTGGCGCCGAGCACCCATGGATGTTGCGAAGCCTTCACGGGGTGGCAAACTACCGCTGATGGCGGTACTCGTGGCAATCGACCTCCCAGGCGGACCCGAATTCGTCGCCGCCCTGCGGGCGGTATGGGACGCAGGCGACGCCGCGCTGCCCCTCGACCAGCGAATGGCGAAGCCGGCTCAGGCCGAGACGCTCGAGGCTCTCGGCGCGTCGGCGGTTATCGGCCCGCACGCACAGCGCTCCCTACTACCAGGTGGCGAGCCGACCCTGCCTGGAGATGCGCTGGTCATGTCCACGAGCGGCACGACAGGCCATCCGAAGGGCGTGGTCCTGACTCATTCGGCGATCGAAGCCTCCGCCAATGCCACGTCGAAGCGCCTCGGCGTGGATCCCGGACGTCACCGTTGGCTTGCGTGCCTCCCGCTCAACCACATCGGCGGTCTCGCGGTCGTGACTCGCGCAATGGTCACCGGTACGCCGTTCGACGTCCTGGCCGGCTTCGACGCCGACGCGGCACGCGCCCTGAGCGGGCCAGACTGCTTCGTCTCCCTCGTCGGTACTGCACTGGCCAGGACCCCGGCGAGCCTGTTCCATACGGTCGTGCTCGGCGGTTCCGCCTACCCGAGCGACCTTCCCGACAACGTCGTAGGAACGTACGGCATGACCGAGACCGCCAGCGGGCTGGTCTACGGCGGGGTCCCTCTCGACGGCGTCGAAGTGGACGTCGACGCGGACAGCAGCGAGATACGACTTAGAGGCCCGATGCTGTTGCGTTGCTATCGCGATGGAACTGTCCCTTTTGACCACGACGGGTGGTTCGCGACGGGGGACGCCGGGCGGATCGCTGCGGACGGCCGGCTCGAAGTCGACGGGCGCATCGGCGACGTGATCGTCTCGGGAGGGGAAAAAATATGGCCGGCGCCGATCGAAGACATCCTCCGCGCGCACCCTGCAGTGGCTGACGTGGCTGTCGGAGGTTTGCCCGATCCCGAATGGGGAGAGCGGGTCGTCGCCTGGGTGGTGCCCGTAGATGAGCACCGCCCGCCGCTGCTGGCCGAGTTGCGCGACCTGGTCGGAGAGCGCCTCGCTCGCTGGGCCGCCCCGAAGCAGATGGTGGTGACGACCTCGATTCCTCGCACCGCCATCGGCAAGATCCGCCGTAGCGAGCTCTGCTCTGCCCCCGGCGCAGCGGATCAGGCGGTCCGGGACGGATCAACTCGGGCGCCCGGTACCTTGAAACCATGAAGATGCCCTACCGAAACCTTGGTCGCTCCGGTCTGAAAGTGAGCGTGCTGTCGTTCGGCTCGTGGGTTACGTTCGGCCCGCAGCTCGCCGGCCGTGGCGCAGCCGACTGCCTCCAGGCTGCCCGCGACGCCGGAGTGAACTTCTTCGACAACGCCGAGGCTTACTCGGGAGGCGAGTCGGAGCGGATCATGGGCGAGGCGATACGCGAGCTCGGATGGCAGCGCCACGACTACGTGGTGTCGACGAAGCTCTTCTGGGGGCTTCATTCCGGACCCAACATGCGCAACACCCTCAACCGGAAGTACCTCCGCCAGGCCATCGAAGGAAGCCTGGAGCGCTTCGGCCTCGACTTCGTCGATCTGGTGTTCTGCCACCGCAACGATCCCGGCACCCCTCTCGAAGAGACCGTCTGGGCTATGCACGACATGGTGGAACGCGGCCAAGCCCTTTACTGGGGCACCTCGGAGTGGCCGGCGGACGAGATCAGAGCCGCCTGGGAGATCGCAGAGCGCCACCACCTTCACAAGCCCGTGATGGAACAGCCCCAGTACAACCTGGTCACCAGGGCCAAGGTCGAACGTGAATACGCCCGCCTCTACCCCGAAATCGGGCTCGGGCTCACCACGTGGAGCCCTCTCGCCTCGGGCTTGCTCACCGGCAAGTACCGCGACGGCATCCCCGACGACTCACGTGGAGCCCTCCCCGGCTACGAATGGCTGCGAAAAAGGTTGACGGATCCGCAGGCCCACCACGCCGTGGACGAGTTGTGCGAAGTGGCGGCGAAGCTTGGTGCGACGCCTGCGCAGGTCGCAATCGCCTGGTGCGCGCACAACCCGAACGTCTCGACGGTCATCACCGGAGCCAGCCGCGTCGAGCAGGTCCGGGACAACATGGCGTCTATAGAAGTGCTGGAGTCACTCGACGAAGACACCGTTGCCCGCCTTGAAGGAGCCTTCGAGCCGCTCGCCGGCTAAGGGTCCCCCATTTTCGGACTCCACCGCAACGCACGCTGTATCAGATGAGGAGCCTTCACGGTCAGGGCAGGCGGAGACCTGCGTAACGTCGACGACGTGACGACGCGTGGACAGGAAAAAGGAGAGTCCGAACAACACGACGATCGGCGCGATCATGAGCACCAGCGTGGGGATCAGGCCGAGTGACCCGCGCTGGACAATCACACCAGCCGGCGTCGCCGAAGTAGCTATAGCGAGGGAGCCGGGCGGCGTTATCTGCCCCACATTTGCACCAACGCCGGCCGCCGAACCCGGGTAGAGCCAAGCGAGGAAGTCAACGGTTGAGCTCACGGCGAGCAGCCACAGTTGCCACCGCTGCGGGCGCCACCCGGAACTTCGACCTCGCCCCAAGCGTCCAAACCTCAGATGCTTCATCGACGCCTTTCGCTCAGATTCGGCCGCACCGGTTCGGTATCGTGCCGATCAGGAACTTCCTGGTGGTCTGATCATTTCCACTTGGCCGGCGTTTGACACAGTCGAGTTCCCGACCGGGCGAGTCGGCCCATCCTTGCTGTCTTCGACGCCCGATTCTCGACTGGTGACGTGCTTTTGAGGCAGGGTCAAATGACCCGAGGGAGGCAACGTCATGCGGTAGTCGCTTTCAGGGCCACCCGCCAGTTCAGCACGGTTCCCTTACCGTCCGCGCCGGGCGAGACAGACATGGATCCGCCGAGTGCTTCGGCCCGGTGGCCCATGTTGGTCAGCCCACGCCCGCCTGGACGGAGGGTCGGCGGCAGCCCGACCCCATTGTCTTTCACCTCCATCCGAACCTGTCCACCCGTCACCTCCACCGTGACGTCGACACGGCCGGCGCCGGCGTGGCGAACCACGTTTGACAGCGCTTCCCTAAGAGTGCTGAGCAGATGAACGGCAACTTCGTCGCTCACCACCGAATCTATGGGACCGTCAAGGTGGAGATGGGGCTCGAATCCCAGGCTTGCGGCTGCCTCTCTCGAAAGGGCCACGATCTCAGCTCTCGGTGTCCGTCCGCCAACACGCGGCTTCTGCAGGGCGAAGATTGCGGAGCGGATCTGGCGGATGGTTTCATCGAGATCCTCGACCGCCGTCTCTACCCGTCCGGCCGCCTCATGCGATTCGATGGCCGGGATAGTTCCCTGGAGAGCGAGACCAGTGGCGAAAAGTCGCTGTATCACGGTGTCGTGAAGGTCGGCGGCGATACGCTCCCGGTCCTCGATGAGGGTCAAGTCACGAACCCGCGCGTGCAGACGGGCGTTGTCTACGGCGATCCCGGCAGCACTCGCAAGGGCAACGGCGAGCTGCTCGTCCTCTGCGGAGAACTCGTCCCCCATTTGCTTCTCTGTCAGGTAGAGGTTGCCGAACACCTGTTGGCGTATCCGGATGGGCACGCCTAGGAAGGACTTCATCGGCGGGTGGTTGGCCGGGAACCCGAAGGATTCGGGATGCTGGCCGAGATCAGCCAGTCGGAGCGGACGAGGCTCGAGGATCAAAAGGCCGAGGATGCCTCGCCCTTCCGGTGGCGGACCGATGAGTTCGGCCTCAGCCTCGGGCAAACCTACGTACACGAACTCGGCCAGACCGTTGTGCTGCTCCGAGAGAACGCCGAGCGCCCCGTAGCGGGCGCCGATGACCCGGACGGCAGCTTCCACGATGCGCCGGAGCACGTGTGGGAGCGACAGATCTGAACTTATTCCGAGGACCGCTTCGAGCAAGTCCCGTAGACGATCGGGATCGTTGAGTCCTTCCAGCGGACCCACGACGGCAGCCTCGGTAGTGTTCCCCATGTCGGTCACGCCACCATAATGGCCTCGACCTGAGTCTCAAATCGCTCGCTATTCGCGTCGAGGAAGGGCTCCACGCACAGCTGCGGCGAGAGGAAGAGTCTATTCCTTGTCGCCTCCAAGTTACGCTCCCCCTGGCTCTGGCTGCGGTTGCGCCGAGCGGATCGCCTAGTTATGTTGCAAGAAGACTTACGTTAAGTCAAGTTCGCCCGAAAACCCGAAAAGGGGTACCCGATAGATGGGGGGAGCAAAAAGTTTGCCCGCATCGCAACCCACGCGATCATGCCGAAGGTAGCCGAGCTTTGCTCGGATCTAGCCGCCGAGCAGGCCGACTTGGACCGCTTGCTGGCCCACGCGTCCCCGGAGGACTGGGCCAGGCCGACCCCGGCCACCGGCTGGGACGTCCTGGACAGCCTGAGCCACCTGTGCTTCTTCGAAGAGGCGGCGGTAACTTCCCTGAGCGACCCCGCCGCTTTCACATCCCAGCGTGACGAGGCCCTGGCGCGCTTCTTGTCAGCTGCGCAAACCGGGACACCAGCCCCCGACGTGGCGCTCGGGAGAAGCCTGGGCGACCCTTTTGTCCTACTTGAACGTTGGAGGGCCGCGAGAGTCGCCTACCTAAGCGCTGCAGCGCAGGTCGACCCGGCTGCGCGCGTCGCGTGGTACGGGCCGGCGATGAGCCTCGCCAGCTTCACGACCGCCAGGCTGATGGAAGCGTGGGCCCACGGGGTCGATATAAAAGACGCCTTGGGACAACCCATCGAGGCCGGTCCCCGGCTGCGCCACGTGTGCCATATCGGCTTTGCGGCGCGGTCATACGCATTCGCCTCACACGGCGTGGCGGATCCGGGCAACCCTGTGCGCCTGCACGTCGATGCTCCCGGCGGCGGAGTGTGGTCGTGGGGACCCCCCGAGGCCGCAGACGTCATCAGCGGGCCGGCCCTTGACGTCGCCCTCGTATTTACCCAACGCCGCCACCATGCCCGGACCGCAGTCGTGGCGGAAGGCTCGGCAGCGCAGCTTTGGCTGTCGATAGCACAGGCTTTCGCCGGGCCTGGCACAGTCACCGAAGCAGGGCGATAGATGCCTGGCCAGGTGCTCCAAACCACAGCCGACCTGCACGGATCGCAGTTCGAGGAGCGCTGCGAGGCGATGCTCGCCAAGCTGGCGGAACTCGACCGCCTCGCCGAGCAGGCGGCCGGCGGCGGCGGCGCCAGGGCCACCGAGAGGCTCCGCGCGAGAGGGAAACTGCCCATTCGAGAGAGGGTGTCGTACCTGATCGACCAGGACTCGCCATTCTTGGAGATCAGCCCTCTCGCAGGGTACCTAACCGACTACGCCGTCGGGGGAGGGATGCTCTGCGGTATCGGAGTCGTTGAGGGCACCGAGTGCGTGATCATCGGCAACGACCCGACCGATCTGGGTGGGGCGATGACCGCTGTGTCTATCCGCAAGCTGATGCGCGCCCTGGAGCTGTCCAGGCTCAACCGGCTGCCTTACATACAGCTGGTCGAATCGGCTGGCGGCGACCTTCGGGGCCTCTCGGAAGGAGAGGACCCCATGGCCCTCATGCGCCGCAATCTCGGTCACTTCGCGGAGAGCGGCCGGATGTTCCACGACATCACTGAACTGTCGGCGCTTGGGATACCGACCGTGTCGATCGTCTTCGGTAGCTCCACCGCGGGCGGGGCCTACCAGCCGGGGCTGTCGGACTACAACATCTTCGTCGACGGCGGAGCCAAGGTGTTCCTCGGAGGACCTCCTCTGGTGAAGATGGCGACCGGGGAGGAGTCCGCCGACGAGGAGTTGGGTGGTGCCGCGATGCACGCTGCGGTGAGCGGTCTCGCCGACTATCTGGCGGTCGACGAGATGGATGCGATCCGCATCGCCCGTTCAGTCGTAGGGCACCTGCACTGGCGTAAGGCCGGGCCGGGTCCGGTCAACGCGAATCCGGAACCGCCGCTGTTCGACCCAGACGAACTCCTCGGGTTGATGGCGCCCGACCTGCGCCAGGCGGTCGACGTGCGTGACGTCATCGC
>JAJZDJ010000066.1 GCA_021828685.1 Actinomycetes bacterium
AGCCTGGAGCGCCGACGGCGTGACATGGCAGGAATCGCCGTCGATAGCCGTCCGATCAACCGACGCCGTCGTGTCGTTCGGCGCTGAGTCGGGCAGCGAACTGTTCGTCATCGCGCACGGACCGGGGACATCGCTCGTCTCCTACACTGTCGCAGGGCCGGGATCGAACTGGACGACACTCCCGCCGACTCCCCCGGGAACGGCGACTCTCGCCGCCGGGCACGCAGGAACACTTGAGGCCCTAGCGGTCAAAGGCACGGTCCTGCGCATCTGGACGCTCAGCACGTCCGCCGGCACCTGGGTGGACTCGCAGACCATCAACGTGAACATTCAATACGGCTCCTCCAACCCGTAGATGGGACATGAAGCAGCTGCTGGGATCTACCTCCGAACGCCTGAGCAGGCTGCTCAGCGAGTCGGGGTAAATGCCAGGGGGAGACGGCTCGGGCCCCATATGCCGACAGACGGCGGCTTCCACTCGATCTCGCCGTCGACGCGAAGGTCCGGCATCCGTCGAGCGAGGACGGGCAGAGCCTCCTGCAGCTCGGCTCGCGCGAGGGAAGCCCCGAGGCAGAAGTGGATCCCGCTTCCGAACGTCATTTGCGATGCAGCGCCAGCATGCCGGGCAATGTCGAACCGGCCGGGATCGGACCACACCTCCGGGTCGTGATTGGCGGCTGCGAGACTGGCCATCACCAGGGTGCCTTTCGGGAAGGTCACTCCCCGGTAGTCGATGTCGCTTGACGCAAAGCGTATCGTTCCTCGGACAGCTCCCAGGTGACGCAGACATTCTTCCACTGCCGGCGAAGCGAGCTCGGGGTCCTGCGCCAACGCCCGCCACTGATCGGGCCTTCCGGCGAGCAGTGCCACACAGCACGCAAGCTGGTTCCGTGTCGTGTCCGTGCCCGCCATCAGCACAGCCTCGGCCATCATGACGAGCTCCGGGGTGCTCAGACGATCCCCTTCCTCCTCGGCTGCTATCAGGCGGCTCAGAAGGTCGTCGGCGGGAGCGTGGCGGCGCTTCTCGATCATCGCCTCCACGTAAGAGTCGAGCTCGGCCATCGCTTCTTGGATCGCCGGCATGTCGTTCGCCACGTCGTTGTTGAATATCCGGAAGATGTCGACGGCCCACTTCGAGAACCGCCGCCAGTCGGACTTCGGGGTGCCTAGCAGCTCGCAGATGACGGGTATCGGATACGGCTCACATATGTCAGCGACGAACTCGCAAGCGCCCTCGGCGACGACGGAGTCGACGAGCTCGTCTATGACCTCGCGCATGAACGGCCGGAGCTTGTCGGTCGCCCTCGGCGTGAACGTCGGGGACGCTAGACGGCGCAGCCGGGTGTGCTCGTCGCCTTCCATCGCCAAGATGGATTGCTGTCGGCGCGGGCCGGGTGACCTTTCGATTCCCGCCATCTCGGGGATAAGCGATATCGCCGAATGGAAACGCCGGTCCCGAAGGACTGCATTGACGTCGTGGTAGCGGGTTACTGCGTAACCGAGGGGAGTTCGGATGAGCCAGCTTTGCTCTGCGGCCTCGGCGAACGCACGCAGCATCTCGTCACGGCCGAGCCCGACAAGGTCGACCTCAGGTAGGTCCATCTCGGTGACCGAAGTGGTCATAGCTCCGCCTTTCCGGTACTCCTAAACTGCCCGACTTGAAAGGCCGTCTGCGATCCGATCGATCGCCGAGACGAGAATAGCCTTCGACGTCGCGAAGTTGAGCCTCACGTGCCCTTCACCACCGCCGCGAAAGAGGGCTCCCGGGTTGGTGGCGACTCGCGCACTGTCCAAAAGAGCCTCCGCAGGCCTCGCTCCGAGGTTCGTCGAGGTGAAGTCCAGCCACGCCAGGTACGTCGCCTCGGGCACGGTGTAGCCCACGGCAGGCAGCATCTCCGCGACGAGCCTCTCGAGCAGGTAGCGGTTGGAGTCCAGGTAGGCGAGAAGCTCGCTCAACCAATCCGCGCCGTCACGGTAGGCGGCTGTCGTCGCTGTGATACCCAACGTCGAGACGCCGTGGCTCCTGATCGAAGGCACGGCCTTCCAGCGTTGCCGGTCGACTTCGCTGGTGAGGATCATCTGCGCGCACCGCAGCCCCGGCAGGTTCCATCCCTTCGACGCGGACACCAGCGTGACGGAGTGCGTTGCGGCAGCCGGAGACACCGTCGCGTACGGAACGTGGACGCCTCCAGGGTAGGTGAGCGGACCGTGTATCTCGTCCGAGACGACCCTCGCCCCGTGGGCGGTGACGACCTCGCAAAGCGCGCCCAGCTCGCCTGCGCTGTAGGAACGGCCGAGAGGGTTGTGCGGATTGCAGAGTATGAGGCTCGCCGCCCCGTCGCTGAACGCACCGGCTATGCGCTCGAGGTCGAGGCGGCGCACAGCACCGTCACGTACAGCGGGCACTTCGACGATCGGCCGGCGCGCCGCGTAGAGCACATCGAAGAATGGCATGTAGGCGGGCGTGGGCACCACGACCGGCGATCCTGCAGGGCTGAAGGCGTCCAGCGCCAACTCCACTCCCTTGAGCACGTCGGGTAGCACGACGACCCCGGCCGGGTCGATCTCCCAGCCGTATCGGCGGTCCTGCCAACCGGCGAGCGCCTCGACCATCGCCGCGACGGACCTTTCGGATGGGTAGCCGAACTCCTCGCGCTCTACCGCATCCCGCAACGCGTCGTGGACCGGCGGAGCCGTCGGGAAGTCCATTTCCGCGACCCATAGCGCCAGGACGTCCGGATCGTAACGCGACCATTTGGAGGTGCCACGTCTGCGTAGACCTTCGATGTCGACATTGTCGAAGTCGTAGAGGCCGCTCAACTCCGGGTACCGGCAAGTGGCCGGTCAACCACCGACTTTGAATCCCTTCGGTACTACGACGATCCCGTCGCCTGTAAGCGTGAAGCCTCGGGCTTTGTCCTCGTCCTCGTCGACGCCTACGCGCTGCCCCGGACCGACGACCACGTTCTTGTCGAGTATCGCGTTGCGCACCGTCGCAGTCGAGCTCACCACGCAGCGGTTCATCAGAACCGAGTCCGAGACGTGCGAGCGGGCCTCGACCCGCACTCCCGGGAACAGCACCGAGCGCTCAACCGTGGCGTCTGAGACTATGGCGCCCTGCGCTGCGAGCGAGTCCACCATGCGGCTGCGGTTGTGGACGACTTTGGCGGGAGGCAGAGGCGACGGCAGCGTGTGGATGGGCCAGTCGAGGTTGTACAAGTTGAACACCGGGTGCACGGAGACGAGGTCCATCGTCGCGTCGTAGTAGGACCTGATGGTCCCGACGTCGCGCCAGTATCCTCTGTCGCGGTCGGTGGCTCCGGGGACGTCGTTGTCCTTGAAGTCGTAGACTTCGCAATCGCGCGACGCCACGAGGCCCGGAATGATTGATCCGCCCATGTCGTGGATAGAGCTCTCGTCGGCGGCGTCAGCTCTCACAGCGTCGATGAGCGCCTCGGCGCTGAAGCAGTAGTTGCCCATCGATGCGAGGATCTCGTCCGGCGAGTCTGCCAGCGGCCGGGCGTCGCTCGGCTTCTCCCGAAACGCCGTCACCCGGGCCGCCCCGTCCGTCTCGATAACCCCGAACTGCGAAGCCTCGGACAGCGGTGCCCGGATACCGGCAACAGTTGCTGCGCACCCGGAGCGGATGTGCTGGTCGAGCATCTGGCTCGGGTCCATGCGGTAGATGTGGTCAGCCCCGAACACCAACACGTAGTCGGGGCGTTCGTCGGAGATCAAGTTGAGGTTCTGGTGGATAGCATCGGCGGAGCCCTGGTACCAGTAGGGGCCGAGCTGCTGCTGCGCAGGTACCGGGGTGACGTAGTTGCCGAGCAGCGACGACATCCGCCAGGTGGTTGTGATGTGCTGGTCGAGGCTGTGGCTTTTGTACTGGGTGAGCACGACGATGTGGCGGAAGTCGGCGTTGACCAGGTTCGAAAGGACGAAGTCTATGATCCTGTAGCTACCCCCGAAAGGAACCGCCGGTTTAGCGCGCTGGTCGGTGAGAGGCGACAGCCGTGTGCCTTTCCCCCCCGCCAACACGATAGAGAGCACACGCTGGCCTCGTATCACACCGCCGAGCGTACATGCTCTGCCACGCGCGCGGAACACCCGGCGCGAGTTAGCGTTGGCTATGCGCGTAGCACTGCTGAGCAGGGAGTACCCGCCCGACGTTTACGGCGGGGCCGGCGTCCACGTCGAATACCTGGCAGACCGGCTAGCCCGGCTCTGCGAGCTGTCCGTGCTTTGCTTCGGTGAGCCGCGCCCTGGAGCCACGTCCGCGAAGCCCGATGCCGAGCTCGCCCAGGCGAACCCTGCACTACAGGCACTGTCGGTCGATCTGCGCCTATGCGCCGCTGCCGCCGGAGCCGACATCGTGCATTCCCACACCTGGTACGCGAATCTGGCCGGGCATCTCGCGAAGCTTCTCTACGCGATACCGCACGTGGTTACCAGCCACAGCCTGGAACCCAGGCGACCCTGGAAAGCTGAGCAGCTCGGCGGGGGCTACGCCTTGTCGAGCTGGGCGGAGCGTACAGCCCTCGAATCCGCCGACGCCGTCATCGCCGTCTCCGCAGCGATGCGGTCCGATGTCCTCGACTGCTATCCGCTCCTAGACCCCGAGCGCGTCAGCGTGGTGCACAACGGGATAGACACCGACCAGTACCAGCCAGACCACGCGACCGCCGTCGTGGAGCGCCTCGGGATGGACCCGCACCGGCCGAGCGTGGTCTTCGTCGGGCGTATCACCCGACAGAAGGGCCTGGACCACCTCCTCGCCGCAGCCCGGCTTCTCGATCCCGAAGCGCAACTAGTGCTGCTCGCCGGCGCCCCTGACACCGCCGAGATCGCCGCCGAGACCGAGGCGGCGGTCGCTTCGCTGCAATCGACTCGCCAAGGGGTGATCTGGGTGCGGGAGATGCTGGCAAAGCCGGAGGTGATCCAGGTGCTCACCCACGCGACGGTCTTTTGCTGCCCGTCCGTCTACGAGCCGATGGGCATCGTCAACCTCGAAGCGATGGCCTGCGAGACTGCCGTCGTTGCGACCGCGACGGGCGGGATACCCGAAGTCGTCTCAGATGGCGAGACGGGCATCCTGGTGCCGATCGACCAGGCCGAGCCGGGGGCACAGCCGAAAGAGCCGGAGGCTTTCGCGGCCGCGCTCGCCGAAGCGCTCAACTCCCTGGTCGGCGACCCCGGCCGTGCGGCCGCCCTCGGTCGGGCCGGGCGTAGCCGGGCGGTGGACGCCTTTTCCTGGACGGCGATCGCCGAACGGACACTCGACGTGTACCGCCGGGCGCTAGGCACTGCCTAAACCGCCGGCGAGGTATGAAGCCCGTAGTCTTTGAGGCCGCGACAAGACTGTGTCCGTAATTGCACATTTTCCGTGCAATTACGGACACAGTCTTGGCGCAGGGACTTGCAATGTCGGATCGCCGCCAGCCGCTCACCGCCAGCCGCTCACCGCCAGCCGCTCACCGCTGCCGGTGGTCGTCACTCGAAGACCAGGCAGCCGTCGTCGAGGTCGACGCTACCCAACACGTCCTTCTCGGACCAGTAGTCCTGGCTGTGCTGCCACTCCGCCTTGTCTCCCCGGCGCGGCATGAGGTGTGCCGAGCGCGTCAGGTAACCGGGGTTGAAGTTCTCAGGGTCGACCCACTCGAGGATCGACATTGCAGCGTCCTGCCCGTCGCTTCGCACACGCGCCTCGACGCAACGCACGTCGAGTTCGTCCATGTGCGAGACCAGCCGGCAAACAAAGTCGGCAACGAGATCCACCCGCAAGGTCCAGCTCGCCCGGAAGTAACCGAACACCCACACCATGTTCGGCACCCCGGTAAACATCATGCCCCTGTAGGTGACCGTCTCCGCGAAGTCGACCTCGACGCCGTCGACGCTGAAGTTGATGTCGCCCAGCACGCTCAGGTGAAAACCGGTCGCCGTCACTACGATGTCGGCGGTCAGCTCGTCGCCTGATGCGAGACGGATACCTTTTTCCGTGAACCCCTCGATCACATCGGTCACTACCGACGCCTTGCCCGACGAGATCGCCTTGAAGAGGTCGCCGTCAGGCAGGTACGCAAGCCGCTGACGCCAGGGTCGGTAGCGGGGAGTGAAATGCCGTTCGACGTCGAAGTCGTCGGGGAGCTGCGCCCGCACCGAGTTGATCAGTTCTCCCGCTAGGAAGTCCGGGTTCTCGAAGGACAGCTGGGTTATCGCGTGCTGGTCGTGGAGGATCTTGCGCCGTGCTATCTCGTGAACCCACTCCTCGGGTATGTCCAACTCGCGAAGCATGTCGGCTGTCTCGTTGCGGTTCGGACCTGAGAAGAAGTACGTGGGGGAACGCTGAAGGATCGTCACGTGGCCGCACTCTTCGGCGATTGCTGGTACGAGGGTCGCTGCTGTCGCCCCGGAGCCGATTACGACTACCTCTTTGCCTGCGTAGTCAAGGTCTTCCGGCCACGTCTGTGGGTGCACGACAGTGCCCTGGAACTCCTCGATCCCCGGCCAGTCCGGCGTGTATCCCTCGCCGTGTCGATAGTAGCCCTGGCACATCCAAAGAAATCCTGCCTTCACCTCGGAGGTCTCGCCCGTTTCCACTTGAAGCACACGGAGCGTCCAAGCTTTGTCCTCGCTCGACCAGGATGCGTCGAGAACACGATGGCGGTATCGGATGTTGGGCCCGATGTTGTTCTCGTCGATTACGTCCCCCAGGTAGGACAGTATCTCCTCCGCAGTGGCGATCGGCGGTCCGGTCCACGGCTTGAACCGGTAGCCGAAGGTGTACAGGTCGCTGTCGGAGCGGATCCCCGGGTAGCGGTGGACATGCCAGGTGCCCCCGAAGCTCTCGAGGTTCTCCAGGATCACGTAGCGCTTGCCTGGGAGTTTCTGTTGTAGATGGTACGCGGCGCCGATACCGGAGATGCCGGCGCCGACTATCACCACGTCGAAATTTTCTGAAGTTCCGGTCATGTCAGCTTCCCCATGTTGAACTTTTACCCACCTTCCAGACGCTCGCCGAGCCCGCTCCTCACGTTACCCACCCGTCCCAGCCGGGCGAGCGCGTCGCCGCTGATTCGCCAGGCCTGCCACTCCCCGAGCGGAGCGGCTCCGAGCGACCGATAGAAGTCAATTGCCGGCTCATTCCAGGCAAGTACCTCCCATTCCAATCGTCCCAGGCCTCGCTCGGCGCATATGTTCGCAAGCTCTACCATTAGACGCCGGCCGAGCCCGCTCCGTCTCCAATCCTCCTCGACGTAAATGTCCTCGAGGTGCATTCCGGGGCGGCCAGTCCACGTCGAGAACGTCCGGTACCACAGCGCTATGCCGACTAGCCCGTTGGGGCCTTCAGCCACCAGCGACGATGCGACCTGGTCCGGCCCGAAAAGGGCGTCGTGCAAGAGCTCGGCGGTCATCTTGACGGCGTCGGGATCTCGTTCGTAGGCCGCCAAGCCACGCACGAGACGCAGGATCTCGCTCACGTCGCCTTCATGAGCCTGACGGATGTTCGGCTGCTCTGCCATGACCGCCATCATGGCAGCGCACCACCAGTCACGACCATCGCAGGCTACTCCCCGAGCACTGCCGGCCTGTCAGGAGCGTGGCTGTACTGCGACCATGACCCTGGAAATAGCCTACCGGGAGGAAAACCGGCGACCTCGAGTGCGAGCAGGTTGAAACACGCGGTCACCCCCGACCCGCAGTAGGAGACCACCTCGCTGCTGTCGTCGACCCCGACTGCCTCGAAGCGTTCCCGGAGTGTCGCGGCGGGGAGCAGGCGGCCCTCGCCGTCGAGGTTCTCCCTGCAGGGCAGGTTGCGGGCCCCCGGAATGTGCCCTGCGCGAGGATCGACCGGTTCGAAGTCACCTCTGAAGCGGTTGGCGTCCCGGGCGTCGAGGACGACCAGGTCCTGGTGCGCGAGGGTGTCGTTCGCGACCTCGTCGATGTCGGCGAGTCTGTCCACCGGCCAAGGTACAACGCTTCTTGCAACGGTCGGGCGGGTCGACGGGCTCGTCTCCAAGGTCCCGTTATATGCGCCGATTCCCCCGTCGAGTAACGCTGCGTCGTGGCCTGTCACCCGGAGCATCCACACGAGTCGGGCAGCGATGACTCCGCCAGCATCGTCATATGCCACAACCGTCGACGTGTCAGAAATCCCCAGTGCTCCCATACTTTCGGCGAACACCGTGGGTTCGGGCAGCGGATGGCGTCCGTCTGCGGGGCTTCCCGGCCGGGCCAGGCAGCGTTCGAGGTCGACGAACACCGCTCCGGGAATGTGGCCGCCAAGGTAGGCGTCGAGCCCGCTGCGGCCGTCGAGATACCACCGGACGTCGACCACCACAACCTCCGAGGCGCCACCTGCAACTGCCTCGCCACCGATGTCCCTACGGCGGTCCTCCAACCACTGCAGGGACACGACCGGATCAATCATCGGTCAACTGTAGACCGAGCGGGTAGGTCGAACCGGACAGGCGTGAGTCAGTCAGGTGAACTGCTCAGTAGGCGCCTTGCGCTTCGAAGATCGCGCGTGGGTTCGCGACCATCATCGTGTGAATCTGGTCTTCTGTCACCCCGCGCTCGCGAAGTGCGGGCAGCACATCGTTGGTTATGTGCATGTAGTTCCACCGTGGCGTCACCGCTGCCACCACCTCGTCGCCCAGCCAGTCGTTGTGGCATGCCGCGTCGTGGGAGAGAACCATCTTTTCCGCGTAGCCCTGCTCGCACATGGCAGCGACTGTGGCAACTCTGTCCTCGAAGGGCAAAAGTACGTCTATCCCGAACCGGTCCATCCCGATGTAGGACCCGTTGTCGATGAGACGCCGCAGATAGTCGAGGTCCGTCGTATCTCCACTGTGGCCGATCACCACTCTGGAAAGGTCGACTCCCTCCTCTTTGAATATCCGCTGCTGCTCGAGTCCCCGTTCGGTCTGCGCGTGGGTGTGGGTGGAGATCGGCACGCCTGTCTGGCGATGAGCCCGAGCGACAGCGCGCAGGACTTCCTCGACGCCTGGGGTAACTCCAGGTTCGTCGGTGGCGCACTTGAGGATCGCCGCTTTGATACCGGTGTCAGCGATCCCTTCGGTGATGTCGCGCACGAACATCGGTGTCATCAGGTCGTCGCCGCCGAGCATCTTGCCAGGCCCGCGAAAATGAAAGTAGTTCGGCACGTCGTTGTACGTGTACAGACCGGTCGCTGCGATGATGTTGATCGAAGTCTGCTCCGCGATACGGGCTATGCGAGGTATGTAACGACCGAGTCCGACGACGGTCAGGTCGACGATCGTCGACACGCCGGCTGCTGCTAGTTCGTTTAGACGTGTTACCGCGTCGGAGACACGTGTGTCCTCGTCCCCCCAGCCGCCGGGGTAGTTCTCCTGGATTTCGGTGCTGAGCACGAAGACGTGCTCGTGCATGAGGGTCTGGCCGAGCGCATCGACGTCCAGCGGGCCTCGGGCTGTCTCTACGGTTGTCAATTTTGCTCTCCTCCCCTATACGAAACGCTCATTCCAACTTCGCTCAGCGCTTGCGCCACCGTACCAGGGACAAACACCGGCGCGCCGAACTCACCGTAACTGCTTGCCCCACTCCGACTGGTCGCGGACTAACGCTTTTAGGACTTTGCCGCCCGGGTTGCGCGGGAGCGGGTCTGGACGGACAACCACGAATTGAGGCACCTTGAAGTCGGCTAGGCGCGTCCTCGCAAAGCTCACCAGATCCGTTGGGTCGACGCTGCGCCCGGGGCGGGGAACCACGACCGCCCCGACCTTCTCGCCCATCATCGTGTCAGGCACGCCGACGACGGCCACCTCGAACACGTCGGGGTGCGCCGCGAGAGCGTTCTCCACTTCCACGCAGTAGACGTTCTCACCGCCGCGGTTCACCATGTCCTTCTTGCGGTCGACGATCTGGCAGAAGCCGTCGCTGTCGATCTTCGCGATGTCGCCTGTGTGAAGCCAGCCGTCGACGAAAGCCTCGGCCGTCGCCTCCGGCTTGCGCCAATAGCCCGCCACCACGTTGGGTCCCCTGACCAAAAGCTCGCCGGCACCAGTGACAGGGTCCACGTCGGCCAGGTCCAGCTCGACCGGTGGGGCTGCGAAGCCGACCGTCTCTGCACGCGCCTTCGCGTATTCGTGTGGCAGGAAGGTCGCCACCGAGCAAGTTTCGGTCAGGCCGAAGCCGTTGCCCAGCCTCGCCGCAGGGAACGCTTCGAGCATTCTCGCGACCTGCTCCGGAGGCGTCGGCGCCCCGCCGTAGGTGACCCATCGGACAGCTGACAGGTCGAACTCGGCGAAGTTGCGCTGAGTCATAGCCAGCCACAAGATCGCAGGAACCGAGGTGATCAGGTTGATCCGCTCCTCAACCGACACCGCGAGGAAGCGCTGCACGTCGAACGACGGCATCACGACCGTCGTTCCCCCGAGGCGCAGCGTCGGGAGAAGCTGACTGTTGCAGCCGGTCACGTGGAATAACGGCACCGACACCAGGTTGCGTAGTTCGCCCTCCGGCAGGTTCATCAAACGGCGGCACGTTTCGATGTTCGCCAGGAAGTTCTCGTGTGTCGTGACAGCCCCTTTCGGGAAGCCTGTCGTGCCGCTCGTATAGAAGATCGCCGCCGGGTCGCCCGCATTCAAGTTCTCACATACGAAGGGCTCGCCTTCCGGGAACGGCTCGCCCGGAGCGAAGACGTAGCTGGCCTCGGAATCGCCGAGGACATAGGCCACTTCGGGCTCGGAAAGCCTGGTGTTGACCGGCACAGCTACCGCCCCGGCCATCATCGAGGCGAAGAGTGCGACGCACCAGTCGACGCCGTTTCCCAACCGTATCGCCACCCGATCACCTCGGCCGACACCGTTGCTCACGAGGCCGCCCGCGACTTTTGACGAGCGCTCCCACAGCTGAAGGTAGGTCAGCCTCTCCCCGCCGACTTCCACGACCGCCTCATGGTCGCGATAGCGCGAAACGCTCCCCGACAGCATCTCCACCACCGACCCGTGCAGGTTCGTGTAGGCGAGCACGCCGTCACTTCGCCGCTCAATGAGCGACATGTCGAAAGGCTCGATCGCAGCCCTGCGGCCTTGTTTGTCGACCATCGGTCTCACCCCCGTACCCGTCTGTGCTTAGTGCCCTTCGAATCTAGCCACCATCTCGCCGGTCCGCGAAATGCACGCGAGTCGAAAGCCGGCGCCAACCCGACGGGGGGCGATGAAGGCGGCGCTACGGCTAGCCGCTAGCCTGACCGACGACATCGAGGAGTCGACCGTGGCGACAGATCATCCGACCGTTTCACTGCAGCTTTGCTCCCGGGTGGAGCGTGCCGATAGCGCCGCTGACCCCGGAGCAGGCCTCGTGCACCTTTACCTCGACGAGGTCGAGGTACCCTCACCGGGAGACGACGAGGTCTTGGTGCGAGTCGAGGCCGCCCCGATCAACCCCTCCGACCTCGGCTTGGCGTTCGCCGGCGCGGACATCGCTTCAGCGCAGGCCGGCGAGACGGCCGGGCGGCCCTCGGTGAGCGCGCCCATCGCCGCTCCCGTGATGCGCGCGATGGCAGCGCGCCTTGGGAAAGCCATGCCGGTCGGAAACGAGGGCGCCGGCATCGTAGTTACGGCCGGCAGCTCCGAGGCCGCCCAGGCTCTACTCGGCAAGGTGGTCGCCCTCGCAGGCGGCGGGATGTACTCACAGTACCGCTGCGTGAAAGCGTCGATCTGCCTCGAACTGCCGGAAGGGACTTCCCCGGCCGAGGGTGCCTCCTCGTTCGTCAACCCGATGACAGCCCTCGGGATGCTGGAGACGATGCGAATGGAGGGCCACACGGCGCTCGTGCATACGGCGGCGGCGTCGAATCTCGGCCAGATGTTGAACCGTCTGTGCATCCAAGAGGGCGTCCCGTTGGTGAACGTGGTCAGAAAGACCGAGCAGGAGGACATGCTTCGCGACGCGGGAGCAACCTTTGTCTGCAACTCGGCGTCGCCGACATTTATGGACGAACTGACAGAGGCGATCAAGGCGACGTCGGCCACCTTGGCGTTCGACGCGGTGGGCGGCGGGAGGCTGGCCAGTCAGATACTCACGTGCATGGAGGTGGCCGCCAGTTCGAAGGCGTCGAGCTACAGCCGCTACGGTTCGAGCACCCCCAAGCAGGTCTACATCTACGGATCGCTCGACCGCAGTCCGACCGAGCTTCATCGCAGTTTCGGGATGGTTTGGGGCGTCGGAGGATGGCTGCTGACACCGCTGCTCGCGAAGGTCGGCCCCGAGGTCGCCCGCCAGATGGGACAGACGGTAGCGGCGAACCTGAAGAGTATTTTCGCGAGCTCGTATACCCGCGAGGTTTCCCTCGCTGAGGCGCTCCACCTCGACGCCGTTCGCGACTATGCCCGCCAAAGCACCGGCGCAAAGTACCTGATCAAGCCTCATCTCTCCTGACGTGACAGGCGGCAGCCCCGGCGGGCCGGCAAGCCCCGGCGGGCAGGGATCCCCGGCGGCCACTAGGGCGCTGCTGGCGGATCTTCGTAGAGTGCGACGCCGCAGGCGGATCGAGGAATTCGACGTAGGCGAGGCGGTCTACAAGGCCTACGTAGCGGCCATCGTGGGCGGCATATCCATCTGGTTCGCGACCGGACTCGTCGGTGGCAGTCGCGAAGCACCGGGCGCCGTCGCGCACATACTCCTTCGGGGACCCGCGGTCGTAGGCGCTGCCGTGGCCGTGGTGTGGGTGATCGGCCTGAGATCGGGGGCTCGAGGCGGTCCTCTGGCGCTCGAATCCGCCTTCGTCCGCCACGTCCTGCTCGCCCCCGTCGACAGGCCTACAGCGCTGCGCAGCTCCGCATGGCGCCTCCTTCGCTTCGCCACGACGGCCGGTGCTGGCGCCGGCATAGTCGTGGGACTGCTCGCCTACCGCCGACTCGGCGACGGTTGGGCAGCGTGGGCCGCGTGCGGGGCCCTGTGCGGTGCGCTCACCGCCGGGTCCGGCCTCGGAGCAGCAATGGTTACCGGAGGACTGCGGGTCGGCCGCGCCGGCTCAGCCGTCGTCGCAGTGCTGGTCGCCGGCTGGTCGGTCGCAGACGTTGCCACGTCGTCGGCCACGTCGCCTGCATCGCTGCTCGGCGAGGCAGCTTTCTGGCCGCTGCGCTTTGCACCAACCGGCCTGATAGGCGTCGCTGTCGCCGCGGTGCTGGTCGCGTCGGGGCTGATATTGGTCGGGGGAACGTCGATAGAGGCGTCGGCTCGCAGGGCAAGCCTCGTCGGCCTCCTGCGTTTCGCGGTGACGGTGCGCGACCTTCGCACGGTGGTGCTGCTGCGTCGACAGCTGGCTCAGGAACTGCCTCGTCGAAGTCCGTGGGTCAAGCTCGGCTTCTCCGTGAAGGGGCGTCGGCGCTCCGGGAGAATCAAGGTCGGAGTCGTCGCGGATCGTTGGGCTCCCGGCGCGGCGGGATGGGTACGGGCGTGGAGGAGTATCCTCCGGTTCCCGCTCGGACGCATCGTGCGTATGGCGCTACTCGGCGTAGCTGCCGGTGCAGCCGCCTACGGTGCCTGGAAGGGAACCACCCCTCTCGTGTTGGCCGCCGGCTTGGCAATGTTCGTCGCCGGCCTTGACGCGACTGAGCCTCTCGCTCAGGCCGTCGATCACCCTTGGGCTACAGACAGCTACCCGCATCCCCGCGGTGCGGTGATGTTAGGTCTGCTCCCGGCCTGCGCAGTCGCCATGGCCGCCATCGCCAGTTTGGGGGCTCTATGCGCCTGGGCCTTGGCCGGTGGTGGTCTTCGCGCATTCGAAATAGCTGTGATCGTCTGGCTGCCGGCGTCGCTCGCAGGCCTCGCAGGGGCGACGATCAGCACGGTACAGGGGGCGCAGCCGACGTTCCGGGACAGTGATCTGATGTTCCCACCCGAGTTCCTCGGGGCCCGTGTCGGCGTACGACTGCTCTGGCCGCCGCTGGTAGCCACAGCAGGGGTCCTACCGGTGCTCGCCGCCCGATCGGCCGCGGCGAACCCCGTCGGCGCAGCAGCCTCCGCGTCCGTCGTCGTGACCCTGGTGTTGGCCGGCGTCGCGGTGTGGGTTCGCCACCAAGAGTCATGGCACAAGGCGATCGCCGAGAGCCTCGACGCAGTCAAACTCGGCGGCACTTCGAGATGAGTCGGACCTCGACTCTCCCGCTCCTCGCGACGAATCATCTGAGCAAGTCCTACGGGGATCTCGTCGCTCTCGAAGCTCTCGACGTCACAATCGCGGCCGGTCAGCGTGTCGCTCTAGTCGGCCGGAACGGGTCCGGAAAGTCGACACTTCTAAAGATGGCCGCCGGCCTGCTCGACCCCTCCTCCGGTTCCGTCACGGTCGCCGGGCATCCCTCGGGTTCCATCGAAGCTCGCGCCGCCTTGTCGTACCTTCCAGACGAACCGGTCCTCTACGACGACCTTTCTGTCATCGAGCACGTCGAATACACCTGCCGCCTTCACAACAGCACAGACTGGGAGGAACGAGCCGTGAGCCTGCTCGACCGGCTAGGGCTTCTCAACCGAGCCGAGGGGCTTCCTTCGACGTTCTCTCGCGGGCTGCGCCAGAAGACTGCGGCGGTGCTGTCACTTGT
>JAJZDJ010000067.1 GCA_021828685.1 Actinomycetes bacterium
CTCGCTGGGATGGCCGTCGAGGTCGTCAAGCGTTTCGCGGCGGCGGCTGCGTCCAACCGTGCCGAGGAGGTTGTCGCCTGCGCCACGTCGGCTTTCCGTGAGGCCTCGGACTCCTTGGCTGTAGTGGAGCGCATCGAATCCGAGTGCGGCGTGAAAGTCCGGGTGATAAGCGGGCGCAAGGAGGCGGAGCTCATCTTCGAGGCGGTCAGGGCGAGCGTCGTGATCGACCCGCCGCCTGCCCTAGCGATGGACTTGGGTGGCGGCAGCTTGGAGCTCATGATCGGCGACGGGCGCGCCATGTCGTGGGCGACGAGCTTGAAGCTCGGCGTCGCGCGTCTTACGACCGAGCTGGTGCACGGCGACCCACCGCACAGCGACGACGTTGCGAGGGTCGTCCGGGTGGTCGACCGTGCCCTGGCCAGGTCCGTCGCGGCGATAAACCGGCTCGAACCGAAGGCGGCGGTGGTGAGCAGCGGAACCCTGGAAACTTTGGTGGCTCTCGCCGCGTGGCGTCGCGACGCGAGGGTCCCGGCGAGCGTCAATCAGCTGTCCGTGAGCTCCGAGGAGCTCGAGCAGCTGCGCGACGAACTTTTGTCCATGACATCTTCTGAGAGGACTTCGCTGCCCGGAGTCGACTCGAGGAGGGCGGACTTGCTTCCGGCGGGGGCGGTGATCCTCTCGCGGATCTTGGACACGCTTGGGCTGAAGGAGGTGATCGGCTGTGAGTGGGCGCTTCGGGAGGGGATGATCCTCGACGCGATCGGCCGCCACGCCCGCTCGGACTGGGAGCCGGACCCTCACCTGATGCGCCGGGAGTCCGTCGTCAACCTGTGCAGGCGTTACGGGTGGAACGAGGAGCACTCGACGAAAGTCGCCCGTCTCGCCGTGGAGCTGTTCGACGGGACGAGCCGGATCCACGAACTGGACGGCCAGGACCGGGAACTGCTCGAGTTCGGGGCGTTGCTGCACGACGTCGGCGAGCACGTCTCCAACGACAGCCACGAGCATCACAGCGCCTACCTGATCTCGAACGGGAAGCTCCGCGGTTTCAGCCCGCCCGAAGTCGACGTGCTGTCCTGCCTCGGGAGGTTCCACAAGCGTGGGTCGCCGAAGGCGTCGTTCGAGCCTTACGCCCGCCTCGATTCCGCCAGCCGGCGCAGGGTGTCGCAGCTTGTCGCGTTGCTTCAGATCGCCGACGGTCTCGACCGAAGCCACGGCGGCCCGGTACGAGAGGTGACTGTCAGCGCCGACGAAGACTCGATCCGCGTCGTGGTGGACGCCGACGACGACATAGACCTGGAGTTGTGGGGACTGCGGCGCAAGCGCGACCTGATCGAGAAGGTCTTCGAGCGGACCCTCGAAGTCGTCGACTTGCACTCGACGGCGACGCTCGAACGAACCGAGCGCACGCTGAGCGATCTCGGCGCCGGCTGACTGGATTCCCGCCGGCAGGGTGGCCGCCCGCCCTGGGTCTCAGGCGCTCAGCAGCTCAGCTGCGCGGGACTTTCGACCACGGGACGCCCTTGTCGACCCTGACGTCGCCGGGCAGCCCGAGGACCCGCTCTCCCAGGATGTTGCGCATCACCTCTGAGGTGCCTCCCTCGATCGAGTTGGCCCTCGAACGAAGGAACATCCGGGTAGGCGAGCCTGTGCCCCCCGCACCGTCGGGGCGGCGCATCTCGTAGGTGTCGTAGAGCATTCCGGCCGCTCCGAGGAGGTCGACGCAGAAGGCGTAGATGTCCTTGTTGACTTCGGCGTACGCGAGCTTTCCGGTGGAACCCTCCGGGCCGGGTGTGCCGAGAGCGGACGCTGCGGCAGCGCGCATGTTCGTCAAGCGGAGGACCTCAGCCTGGATCCACAGGGACATGAGCCGGTCCTTCTGTGGCGCGAAGCGCCGCTCGGGGGCGAGCTTCCGCCAGATGTCCAGCGCTGCCGATATCGGGCCCGAGCCTCGCGGGGCGACGGCGCCGCCGATGGAGACCCTTTCGTTCATCAAAGTGACGATCGCGCCCCGCCAGCCTTCCCCGACGCCCCCGAGCCGCTCGGCGTCGGGCACCCGGACATTGGTGAAGAAGACCTCGTTGAACTCGGCGTCGCCGGTCAGCTGGCGCAGAGGGCGAACTTCGACGCCGGGGGCTTTCATGTCGACGACGAAGTAAGTCAAACCGTTGTGCTTCTCCGCCTCCGGATCGCTCCTCGCTAGGACCATTCCGAAGCGCGAAGTGTGGGCGAGGGTCGTCCATACTTTCTGCCCGTCGATGATCCACTCGTCGCCGTCTCGGGTCGCGCGCGCAGCGAGGCTCGCCACGTCCGATCCGGCGCTCGGCTCGGAGAACAGCTGGCACCAGATCTCCTCGCCGGTGAATAGAGGCCTCAGGTACCGGCTTTTTTGCTCCTCGGTGCCAAGAGCGAGGATCGTCGGGGCCGCCATCCCGTAGCCGATGGCGTTTCGCGCAGCCAGGTTCGGGGCTCCAGCCTTGTGCAGCCGGGCGGCTATCAGCGGGGCGAGCTTGCGCGACAGGCCGAGGCCCCCGTAGCCCTTCGGGAAGTGGACGAACGCCAATCCCGCGTCGAACTGCGCCCCGAGGAACTCCACCTCCGAGCTAGACGATGGCGGGGTGGAAGACAGAAGGTCGTCGACGAGACCCTCGACGTACGCCTCGTCGGTCAGCTCACGTGCCTCTAGCGATACCATGACGCAACCTTATAACTCCGCCCCGGCGAAGGCATATGCGCTCACCAGGCGAGTGACGGTTGAACGCTGCGAGGCGCGGGTAGCGTGTTGGCCGATGACTGCAACAGGTCAAGGCCCCCGGGCGAGTTGAGACAGCTTTACAAGCTGTTCAGGCTGATCGCGTTGGTAGCGAGCGCGTCGGCGCTTATCGCAGGCACGATCGCCGCTGTCGCTGTAGTCGCCAGCCGGACCTACCACGGAAGCGCCAGCGCCACAGAGATCCCGCTCCCTCCGCTAACCAGCCAGCTCCAGCTCGGCTCGACCGTCTACGCCGCCGACCACAAGACGGTGCTTGCGGTGCTTCGTGGCCCGGAGCTTCGCGAGCCGGTAGCGCTTTCGGCGGTGTCTAAGGAGCTCGTCACGGCGGTCCTCGACACAGAGGATCACGGCTTTTACGTCCATGGCGGCTTCGACCTGCGCTCTATCGCCCGCGCGGCAGTCCACGACGTCTCCGGGCAGGGCCTGCAGGGCGGCTCGACGATCGCGCAGCAGCTCGTCAAGCAGGTGTATCTCACGCCGTCGCAGACGCTCAACAGGAAAATTCGCGAAGTGGTGCTAGCTGACCGCCTCGAGCGCGAGTACAGCCGCAACGCGATTCTCCAGGCGTACCTGAACACCATCTACCTCGGCAACGGCGCCTACGGCATCCAGGCCGCGGCGCAGACCTACTTCTCGGAGCCGGCCAGCTCGCTCGACCTGGCCCAGTCGGCGCTTCTCGCCGGGATGATCCAGGACCCGAACGGCTACGACCCGATCCTCAACCCTGCGGCGGCGCGCATCCGCCGCTCCGAGGTTCTGGCGCGCATGGTGTACTACAACGACATAACCCAGGCGCAGGCGACCGCCGCCAACCAGGTGCCGCTTCCGGGGGCGAGCCCGCCGCCGGCCACGCAGAGTGGCGTCACCAACTACTACGTTCTCCAGGTGAAGAACGAGCTTCTCGGTCCCGGCAGCCCTCTCGGCGCGACCTACGCGGAGCGCTACGCGGCGCTCTTCGAGAGCGGACTCAAGATCTACACGAACATGGTCCCCTCTGCCCAGGCGGCGGCGCTGTCAGCTGTCGCGGCGAACACCCCGGCGAACAGCACCGGCTTCGAGGAGGGCCTCGCCTCCATCAACCCGTCGAACGGGGCCGTCGAGGCGCTCGTCGGCGGTAGCGGGGCGGCAGCCTCGCAGTTCAACGTGATGACCCAGGCGCAGCGCCAGCCTGGTTCGGGATTCAAGCTGTTCACCCTCCTCGCAGCGCTCGAGCAGGGCTATTCCGTCCACGATACTGTCGATAGTCAGAGCCCGTGCTATATCTCGTTTCCCGGCAACAACAGCCTCCTCAAGACGCCGATCAACAACGACACCGGCGCCGGCGGCGGAGTCATAACGGTGGTGGACGCGACAGCGAACTCGGTGAACTGCGCCTACATGCGCCTCGCGCGCCAGGTCGGGCTCGCAAACGTCGTGTCGATGGCGCAGCGTATGGGGATCAGCGAAGTGACAGCAGCGGACGCATTTATCCCCTCGATGGTCATCGGCGCCATAGCGGTTCACCCGATCGAGATGGCAGACGCGTACGCAACCCTCGCAGACAACGGCGTTTACCACCCCCCGTCGTTCATCTCGACGATCGTGGACCGTTCGGGTGCTGTCATCTTCAAAGGCGACCAGCCGGGGAAGCGGATTTTCTCCAAGCAGATCGCCGCGGAGGCTGACGTGGCTTTCCGGGCTGTCGTCCAGTACGGGACCGGTACCGGGGCTGCTCTAGGCAATCGACCGGTGGCCGGCAAGACGGGGACGACGTCGAACAACGTCGACGCGTGGTTCAACGGGTTCACCCCGCAGCTGGCGACTACCGTGTGGATGGGCGCCCTCAAAGGAGAGATACCGATCATCATCAACGGACTCACTGTCTACGGAGCAAACTACCCTGCGAGCACCTGGCACGACTACAGCGCGGCGGTGCTTTCGGGCCAGCCGGTCGAGAACTTTCCCACGCCCGACCCGTCGCTTGTGCCTGCAAGCGTCTACGTGACTTCCCCGGCTCTTGTCGCTGCTGATGTCAAAGACCACAACTACGTCGCCCCGCCGCCGCCCCCGACGACGATCCCGGTGGCGACGACCGCCCCGACCAGCACGGCCACGACGCTTCCTGAAACTTCCGTCCCTACAGGTTCGACCGGGGCAGGCGCGACGACCGGCGGGGCGCCAGGAGGCGGTGGAACTGGTGCCGGAACTGGCGCCGGAGCGACGCCGGGTGGCCCGGCAGGCGGCGGGCCTTCCGGGGCAGCCCCGCAAGGAAACGGCTGACGAGGTCGTGGCCTCCGACGCCGAGCAGGGCGGCCATTCCGGCGAGCTTCTAGCGCTTCAAGACATCGACAGCGAGATCGACGCCGTCGTTCACAGACGCCGCCACCTGCCCGAAAGGGCCCGGGTCGACGCGGACGTGTCGAGGATCGATTCGATGCGAAGCGATGCTGCGACGCTTCGATCCGAGCTAGGCGGTCTTCGTGAAAAACAGGCCGCCTTCGAAAAGGAGCTCGCATCAAGCGAGCAGCGCCGCTCGGCTATCGAAAAGCGGATGTTCTCCGCCCAGACGACCTCGACGCGTGACCTTCAGGCGATGCAGGCGGAGGCCGGTTCGCTCCAGGCGAAAGCCTCCGACCTCGAAGACGAGATCCTCGCCCTTCTCGAGGCCACAGACGCTGCGGCTGGGCGCCTCGGCGAGCTCGACTCGTCGATAGCGACCGCCGGCGAAGCGCTCCTCGTGGCGGCCAAGGAGCTGGACGAGGCGGAAAAGACCATCGACGGCCAGCTTTCCCGTCTGCGTGCGTCGCGCGTGGGAGCGAAGGCGGCGTTGCCGGAGCCTCTGCTCGCCCGCTACGAGCGGCTTCGCTCAAGGCTCGGCGGTGTGGCGGTGTCGCGTGTCGTCGGGCGACGCTGCAGCGGCTGTCATTTGACCTTGTCGGCCGTGGAGCTCGAGCAGGTCCGCCACGCCGCCGCGGGCGACGTGTACGCCTGCGAGCAGTGCTCGAGGATGCTCGTCGTCGACCGGTCAGGGGAGTAGCCTCCCAGGCGTGCTGTTCGTCGTTCGCCACGGGCGCACCGCGCATAACGCCGGTGGTCTCCTGCTAGGCCGGACTGACAGTCCCCTCGACGACCTCGGCGTACGCCAGGCGCAGGCGCTCGGCGGCGTCGCCGAGCTTGCCGGCGCGAGCCGTGTCGTGTCGAGCCCGCTGTCACGGGCGCTCGAAACAGCGAAAGCTCTCGGGCCGCCGGTGACCGTCGACGAACGTTGGCGCGAGATCGACTACGGAGCCTTCGAGGGGTTGCCCGTCGGCGACGCCGGCGACCTTTGGGACCGCTGGGCTGCTGACCTGGCGCACCGCCCGCCCGGCGGGGAGTCGCTTCGCGACGTCGGGGAGCGGGTCCGCTCCGCGTGCGTCGAACTTTGGGCGCAGGCCCGCGACGTCGACGTGGTGGTCGTCAGCCACGTGTCGCCTATCAAAGTCGCCGTCGCGTGGGCTCTCGGCGTCGGCGACGAGATCTGCTGGCGTACCCATCTAGACACGGCCTCGATCAGCGTGATCGCGCCGGGGCGCAGCGGGGCTACGCTGCGCGGGTTCAACCTGACGGGACATCTCCGCGACCGGTAGCAGCGGCTAGGGTAGGGCGGGTCGGCAGTTTTCGGTCTGGGAGGTAGACGGATGCGGGTAGTTGTGGATTTCGACCGCTGCGAGAGCAACGCGTTGTGCATGGCCGAAGCGCCCGAGGTCTTCGAGGTACGAGACGACGACTTCCTCTACGTCCTCGACGAGAACCCGCCGGAGGAGTTGCGGGCGAAGGTGGAGCTTGCCGTGGCGCGCTGCCCGAAGCAGGCGATCACCCTCGAGGGTTGATAGAGGCGAGCACGTCGAGGTAGAAGGCGAGCTCCGCCGTGTAGACGGCGACGATCGTTTCCGCTTTTCGAAACCCGTGCTGTTCGCCTTCGAAGGCCAGGTACTCGACGCGCCGCCCCCGCTCTCGAAGCGCGTCGCAGATCGCCTGTGACTGAGCCGGGGGAACGACCTTGTCGTCGAGTCCCTGGAAGACGATGAGCGGGCTCGTGATGCGCTCCGCGTTGTAGAGAGGTGAGCGGCTGCGATACAGCGCAGCGTCCTCGGGCCACGGTCCGACGAGCGAGTCGAGGTAGCGCGCCTCGAACTTGTGGGTGTCGGTGGCGAGGCGCTCCAGGTCCGCGACGCCGTAGAGGCTCGCCCCGGCAGCGAAAGTGCCGCCCGCCGCGAGCGCGGCCAGCGTGGTGAGGCCACCGGCGCTCGACCCTCTTATGAAAGCTTTCGACGGGTCGGCGAGGCCGAGGCGCCCTAGCTCGCCGACCACGGCGGTGCAGTCCGCTACGTCGACGTCACCCCACGCGCCTTTCAGGCGGTCCCTGTAAGCCCGGCCGTAGCCGCTGCTGCCCCTGTAGTCGACGTCCGCGACGACGAAGCCTCGTGTCGTCCAGTATTGCACCGACAGGTTCAAAAGCCGTGACGCCTGCGACGTCGGGCCTCCGTGGATGACGACGAGGACCGGCGGCAGCCCCCCGGGAGGCCCCTCGAACTCCTCCGACGCCGGCAGGTAGACGACGGCGTGAGCCGTCTCGGGTCCGTCCGCGCCGGGGGTAGGGAACTCGACTGCTGTCGGCGTCGACAGGAACCCTTCGGGAAAGGTGATCTCCCGGGAGCGGGCAAGGACGCGATGCGAGCCGTCGGCGTCGATGCGAACGACGCACGAGGCGAGGCTCGGCGATCCCGCCACGCACACCACTGCGTCGCCGCAGGATTGAAGCGACGAGAAGGAGGAAAAAGGCAGACCCTCCAGCTCCACGACCCCTCGGCCCGGTGCCGCCTCCCATCCGATCGCCCGCCCCGCCGGGGTCGTCCAGGTCGCTACCAGCCGCCCGGACGCGTCGAAGGTGTAGTCGGAGTTGCCGAACACCCAGTCTGGTTCGCCTACCTCGGCTTCGAAAGCCGTCAACGCTCGTGACGTCTCGCTGTACACGTTCCACCAGCCGCTTCGATCCGACAGGTAGTGAAGCACGCCGCCCGGCGACCACCTCGGCTGGGTCACCGACACGCCCGGACCTCCCGCGACGAGGCTCGGCTCGCCGAGGGTTACAGCACCGTCCGACCCCGCAATGTGCGACACCGCCATGTCCGCGACCCACAGACGTGTCGAATCCCAGGCCATGTCAGGGTGATCCCAGGTGATCCACGCGAGGCGCCCGCCGTCGGGGGACACCCTCGGGGCGGAGAAGAAGTCGTGGCCGCCCGCGAGCGTGACAGGCTCGGATCCCTCCGAAAGCCACCCGTTGGCCGCCCACAGCGGTACTGCCACCAGGTCGTTCACCACCCCCGACGCGCCGTGGCGCTCACGGACACAAACGACAGCCGCACCGTCAGCAGTGATGGCAGGGTCCGCGAAGCGCACCTTGCGGCCATCGACGGCCGGCGTGAGCGGCCTGGTGCGCTCTGACGGTCCGTGCATCGCCCACAGGCGCTGGTCCTCGAAGTTCGAGTACACGACGAGGCGGTCCCAGCCGGACGGGTCCCACACGACGTGGCATCTGCCGCCGTACTCGTGGACGAGGGTCCGTGCCGACACTCCGGGTGGGGTCTCGTCGCGAGCAGGCTCCGACGCGTCGGCGGGACGTGACACCACGACGGCCCGGCCGGCTTCGCTCGGGCGGGACTCCACCCACCAGACGCGGCCGCCGGCGGCAGACACCGACGAGAAGCTGACAGCCCCCGCGACGAGCATCTCCGCGTCGATCGGCGACTTCCAAGTTCCGTAATCGGCGACAGTCTTCATAGCGTGGAACTTTAGAGGTGATCTACTCTTGTGCTGTGACCGAAGTTGCCCACGGAGGTCCAGCCTCCGACGCCGTCCAAGTCCGTCTCAACGCCGTAGCGGAGAGGGGAGGCGAGCTGGCGTTCTCGAGCCTGTCGAAGCGTTTGCGCTACGACACGTCGCGCTTCAAAGGGGCGACGGGCCGCAACTGGTACGAGATAGACCCGTCGCTGCAGTTCCTCATGGCGATGCACCTAGAGCCGTCCGAGTTGGCGTGGGCGACGCCGCACCTAAAGCGCGTCGGGGCGCTCATGGGAGGGCCGGTGTCGGAGTACGCGGAGCGGACCGACCGGGCGCCGGCTTACCTGGAGAGATACGACCGTTGGGGCCATGAGACCGCGGAGGTGATCCTGCCGGAAAGCTTCGTCGCCTCGCAGGCGGCGGTGCTCGCCGACAACCTGAGCTCCCCGACGTTCGCCGCCCAAGCAAGGCAGGCGGGGGTCAACCCGGCGCCGCTCGGCGCCGCGTGGAGCTACCTCCTCGACCAGGCGGACATCGGCATGACGTGCGCTTTGGGGACCGGCGGGGACATGGTCATCAAGATGGCCGAGTCGTTCGCCCCGCCCGACGTGCTAGCCAGGGTGCGGGAACTGTTCGCCGGCGGGGACAACTCGGGGGCGGCGGGGCAGATGTTTACCGAGCGCGCCGGGGGATCGGACCTAGGGGCATTGGAGACCACAGCGACCCACGTGTCGGGCGACACGTGGCGCCTCGACGGGATCAAGTGGTTCGTCTCGAACGTGCACGCCTCGGCGTTCGTCGCGTTGGCGAAGATAGAAGGAGGCGTCGACGGGGTGCGGGGTGTCATGCCTTTCCTGGTGCTCTCCGAGCGGCGCGACGGCAGCCGCAACGGGATACGGATCCGCCGGCTCAAGGACAAGCTCGGGACCAAGTCGGTGCCGTCGGGGGAGGTCGAGCTCGACGCTGCGGAGGCTTTCCTGCTCGCCCCGGCCTCCGGGTCCGGTGCGGGCGGGACGTCGGCGTCCGTCGGCAGCAGCCTGGCGGGGGGCGGTAGGGGTGCGAGCGGGCTCGCTGCGATGATGCGCCTCACCAACGGTGCGCGCCTCGGGATAGCGATGATGGGCGTCGGCTGCGCGAGGCGCGCCCTCGTGGAGTCGGTGTGCTACACCCGGGCGCGTGAGGCTTTCGGGGCGAGTCTCATCGAGCAGCCTCTGGTCAAACGGAAGCTGGCGGAGATGATCGTCGAAGTCGAGGCGGCGCAGGCGGCGGTCTTCGACGGCTACCTTGGGCAGCGGCTGCGGTTGTCAGCTCCGCTAGCGAAGCTCCGCGCAGCAAGGCTCGGCGTGACAGTCGCCAGCGACGCAGTCGAGCTGCACGGCGGCAACGGCTACATCGAGACGTGGCCGGTCGCGCGGATCCTGCGCGACGCCCAGGTCAACACGGTCTGGGAGGGCGCCGACAACATCCTCTGCCTCGACGTCCGCCGGGCGATGGAGCGCGAGCTGGCCCACGATGCGCTATTCGAACGTGTGGGCGCCGCAGTGGATTCCGCCCCCGATGTCACCGAGGACCAGCGCGTGGCGAAGGACCTGACCGCGGCAGGTCTCGAAACTGCGAAGCGCGCCGTTCGGCGCTGGAAGGCACTCGACTCGGACATCGCGGAGGCGAGGCTGTTCCCGCTCAGCCAGCTCTTCTCGTCGATCTACACGTCTGCCGCGCTTTTGGACCAGGTCGCCGCAGAGCAAAGGGGCGCCGGCGGCGACGCAGGCTCGGGCCGCAAAGCGCTCGTCGCGGCGATCCACGCCCGGCGGTATCTGCGTGTCTCGGACCATCTTGACGAAATAGACGGCGATACCGCCGACTTCGACCGCTTCAAAGTGCTGCTCGACGGGGCTTTCACCGACACGTAGCAGATTGACTGCCATGTGGCTGCGCTTGGAAAGGCGTAGCCTGTCGGATGGAAAATCATGAACGAAGGACGGTTGCTATGTCGAACTGGCGAGAGAAGCTCAAGGCGTCGACGCACGGCGAAGTCTCGCGGGAGGGCATCGATCCTTATCGGGCCGCTGGCGGCGGGGTGTATCACTACGTAATCGAGCTCGACGAGCTTCGCGCCCAGGCCGACCAGCCGAACATACAGGCGGCGCTCCTCGCCGGCTGGGTTTCGTTCGCTTTGCAGGTGCTCGGCGACGAAATGCTCGACACCGACGCCGCAGTGGATCCTTCCACCGCTCACTTCCTGCCGAAGGTGACCGCCGAGCAGGCGATGGCCTTCTACGAGCAGGTGCAGCCGTGGATAGCCCGGGCTCGTTCCGCTCAGGCTAGCGCTGGCTACTCTCTCGACGTCGCTGTACCGCAGGTCTTGCCCGAATGGGTCGAGGTGGAGCCCTGTCCGCACGCGCACCTGATGGCGTTTCGAGAGGCCGCCGACCGGCTGCGCCAGCAGGCTGAAGGAGTACTCGCCGGTTTTGATCCCGGCCCGAGCCGCTCTCACGCCCGGGACGTGGTGGCGCAGGCGCTCGCCGAGGCGAACGCCGCTTCGGACTACGCCACCGGCCTGTGGGCGAGTACCACCACGGCTCCTCCGGCGAACCTGCACGAGGCGATCGAGGCACATCTAAAGCACGCCATCGAGGTCTACTTCTATCTCGGCCAGGTAGCGTCCATGCCGGCTCTTGCCGACGCCCCGCGCCGTGCGCGTCAGGATGCGATTGAACAGGAGCGGCCGGCTTCGTTCCTCGAGACTATGATCCGGTCCTATCCCCAGATCGCCCAGCGCCGGCGGAGCGGGATGTTCTCCGGAGTTGGCGGCGGTCTTCTCGGCGGTTTCCTCGGCGGCGCTGTCATCGACCAGATCCTCGGCGGAGGAGGCGGAGGCTTTGGCGGCGGAGGTTGGGGGAATGGGGGCGGCTGGGGCGACAACGGCGGAGGGTTCTTCTAAGAGCCGGATACCCCCGATACGCCCGTGACCGCAGTCCCGGGGCCGAGAGCGGCCGGCTGGTAGGCGCCGCTGCCCAGCTCGGCGAGAATTGCGTCGGCTTCGCTGGTCAACTCGGCGTGATGGGCATGCATCTCTTGTACCTCCGGACTGCCCGCCGACAGTTCCGCGGACGCCTGGGCCTGCGCGAACTGGCCTGCGACCTTTTGCTTGATCTCGTCGAACGAGGGGACGTCGCTGCTGCGGGTCAGATCGCTCACCTGCTTCAGTGACGCCGCCATCTGCTGCTGCATGCGCGCCTGGTCGACCTGAGCCAGGATCGAGCCCTGCTCAGCCACCTTCTGCTGAAGCTGATCCGCGGACTCTTGCACAGCCTCGCGTGCGTCGGCGGCGGCCTGCTCCAGCTGGGGAATCTGCGCGCTGAGTGATCCGATCTGATCTCGGAGGCTCGCGATCTTGGTCGCGAAGGTGCGAGCTGCATCCAGGTTTCCCTGCTGCTTGGCGGCCAGCGCTGACTTGGTGTAACGAGCTTCGTCTTGGGAGAGATCAGCCAAGCGCATCTTCGAGACCTTCTCCTGGGCGATCACCTGACTTGCTGCCGCTTCCAAGTCGCGGTGATGCTCCTGCATCCCGGCGATGGCCTGCTCCAGCTGGATCTTGGGATCAGCGTGAGCGTCGAGCGTTGCCTGGGCGCTTGCCTGAGCGTAACTGTTGGCCCTCTTGAATAAATTACCCCACGACGACATCGGGTTACCTCCTTCAAGCGGCGCCGCGCAGGTCGCCGTAGGTGTCTCATCATGGTAGCCGCTAGCTCGCTAGCCCACGTCTAGTGGTGTCGGAGCCACCTTTGGGCTTCGAGGACGAGACGGCGGGCCCCGCCGTCACGGCCGTCGCGCCAGGCTTGGGCGAGCATCCACACCGATGCTGCTACGACAGCGAGAACCACGAGGGCGAGAAGAGCGGCCGGTAGCCCCGACGTTCCAATCCCGGAGACCGGGTGCGAAGGTTGCTGCACCGCCATGAATCCCATCTGAGTGTCCTCGCTTCCTACGTTACACGCTTGTCGTCGGAAGGCAGGGCGCTGCGTCGCCCCACGGTCGGAGAAGACTAGCCTTCGACGGGTGCGCGCTGGCGGTGCGGTAGTCGACGAGCGGACCGCCGGCCGGGAGCGGGCGCCGCGGCGGTGGTGGGCGTTGGTCGTGGTGTGGACGTTCGTCGGCCTAGCGATCCGGGTCGCCTCGGTGCTCGGCCGACCGAACAAGGTCCTGCAGGGCGACGCCTTCTTCTACCACTACGAGGCGAACCTGCTGGCGGCCGGAAAAGGTTTCATCAACCCTTTCCTCTACCTCGAGCACGTACCTCCCGAGATCGTGAAGACGGCGTCGTTCCCGCCGGGCTTCGTCTTTTTCCTGACGGTCGCCTCGCTGGTCGGCTTCAAGAGCTTCTTCGCTCAGCGGATCTGGTGCTCGATCCTCGGCGCTGCCGGTGTCGCTGTGTGCGCGGTGGTTGGGCGGGAGGTGGGGGGGAGGCGGGTAGGGCTGATCGTTGCTTTTCTTGCCGCCGTCTACCCGAACATCTGGATGAGCGACGAGCTGGCGCTCTCGGAGGCGCTGTCGCCGGTGATCGTGGCGGTGGTGCTGCTCGCGGCGTACCGCTTTTGGCGCAGTCCCGGGCTACGCCGTGCGTTCGTGCTCGGTCTTTGTATCGGTGCCGCCACCATGGTGCGCGACGAGCTCGGGCTTCTCGGGCTGTTCGTGTTGACGCCTGCGGCGCTGGGGGCGCGTGGCGTCTCGAGGGTCGTGCGAGTCAAGGCGTTCGTGCTGGGCTGCGCCGGGTTCACCTTGATTGTCGGCCCGTGGGTGGGATACAACATGAGCCGGTTCCAAAAGCCGGTTTTTATCTCGTCGGGTTTCGGCGTGACGCTCGCCTCGGCGAACTGCGCCGGCACATGGAACGGCCCTTTCGAGGGTTACTGGAGCATGCCGTGCGCCCTTGCGGTGCCGGTGAACCCTCATGTGGACGAGTCGGTGCAGGGCTCCATCGACCAGGCGTACGCGATGCGTTACATCGACGCGCATCTCAGCCGCCTGCCGGTAGTGACGTTGGCGAGACTCGGACGGACGTTCGGCTTCTTTCACCCTCTACAACAGATTCACCTTGACTCTATGATTGAGACTCAGCCTTACCATTGGGCGCTGCTCGGGTTGGCAATGTACTACGTGATGTTGCCGCTGTCGGTGGTCGGTGCGGTGGTGATGCGACGGCGGGGGATCGCGATCTACCCGATGGTGGCTGTCGGGCTGACCGTGGTGTCGGCGACGGTGATCGCGTTCGGCCAAACGAGGTTCCGGAGTACGTTCGAGATCAGCCTCGTCGTTTGGAGCGCTGTTGCCCTGGACGCACTTTGGGGGCGGGTACTGCCTAGCCGTCCGCTGCGACCTTGACGAGGTCGGCTGTAGCCGAGAGCAGGCGGGAGGGGTAAGTCGATCCGAGAAAGGTACTGTCAGGCCTGAAGAAGCACAGTTCGTTGTCGGCTTCGCCCTCGAGGCGGTATCCGGCGTGGATCATGCGGTGATGCCTCCGGCACTGCAAACACCCGTTGACCACGTCGGTCGGTCCGCCGTGCTCCCACGGTTGGATGTGGTGAATATCGACGAATGTGTGCGTGCAGCCAGGGAACCGGCAGTGACCGCCGTCCCGGAGACGTATCGCCCTGCGCCGAGCTGTGCTCCAGGCCCTGCTACGACGGCCTAAGGCGAGTGGTTCGCCATTTGCGCCGACACCGTGGGCGACCGTGGCGGTATCGCAAGCGACGACCGTAGCCTCCTCGGGGTCGATTGGTTTGCCGTCCAGAAAGGACGTCACGGCACTGTCGATTCTGGTCACGAGGTGTACTACGTATCGGTCGTCGCCTGCCGCCCCGCCGCCGTCGGCAGATCGAAGGGCGGCCGCAACCATGTCCATGAACGCGTCTGCTGTGCGAGCCGACCGGCTCGCCTGCTCCATCGGCGCTTCTGCGCTTGACACATCGTTGAATGCCGCCATCTCTGCGGGCGGCTGGCAGTCTCCACGCG